>JAAXKN010000001.1:300000-441520 GCA_025612375.1 Ignavibacteria bacterium | reverse complement strand
AACAGGTGGCAGGTTTTCATGGCCCTGGGTGGCTGGTTTTGATGGCCCTTGACAGCCGAGGTAACAGGCGATCTTTAGCTGCTAATTAAAGAAACAAATGCCGATGTCACTTCCGTAATGCTGCCGTCTGTCAATGCAGATCCTACTTCAGAATAATATTTACCCTCCGGTTTGTTTTATGACTTTGTATCGTTATAAAATTGAACTATAATGAATATATGCATGGTGCGTAATAATATAATTTATTTTTGTTCCAAAACTTTAGTATTGAAATGCAAGGTGAGCTGCCATATCTTTGCCTTCTACTGATGAATAAGGAGAGCCAATACAAAGATGAATATACTCTTGATTGAAGACAGCAAAGGTGATATTATTTTAATTGATTCGGCGTTCGGGGAACTTGGGATCAGCTATAGTCTTACTGTAAAAGAAAACGGAATGAAAGCCTTAAGTTATATTGATGAAGCGGATTTGGGAAATACAGAGCTGCCGGATTTCATCATACTTGACCTGAATCTGCCGTATATAAGCGGATTCGACCTGCTGCAGCAGATAAGACAAAGCGGGAGACTGAAAGATACACCTGTAATCGTTTTCTCTTCATCTGCAGAGGGAAAGGATAAACTCAGGGCGCTTGAGCTTGGGGCTGCGGCATATTTCACCAAGCCGGTGGACTATAACGCCTATATTGCCACTGTCGAGAGTTTCCTGGGGATCGTTAATATATAAAGCCCCGCAATTTGTCAGGGGCCGGTTATTTCAAAAGAATAAATTTCCTCGCAATATTTAAGCCCTCAGATTCAAGCCTGTAGAAATAAACGCCTCCGGGCAAATTGCTTCCGTCAAATCTTACGCTGTAGCTTCCGGGAGCCTTCTCTCCCTCTGCAAGTATTGCAACCTCTCTTCCCAAAAGGTCATATACAGCAAGGGTGATGCCTGCAGTCCTGGGGACTTCATAATTTATAACTGTTGAGGGGTTGAACGGATTTGGATAATTCTGACTTAAAGCAAAACCCGACGGGAAAGGGCTTGCTGTGTTTTTTACATCCGCAATGACCCTCTGACGCAGCAGATCCCAAAGCTCCTGCCTGCTGCCGTCGTATCCAAGCGCCCACATCCCGATTCCTTTCAGGTTTTTGGAGGCTGCAAGATTGTATTTCAGTGCGGTGCTTGTATCTGTGTCGAACCAGTTCTGGACCCACAAAGTATCCTGCTGATAACAGTACCATGGAGTACTGGATTGACTATCCCACTTAAGTCCATAGACTGGGGCCTTCAAAACGTTATCGCTGTAAAATGTGCTTCTGATATAGTCAACAGCTTTGGAATATGAAGAGCTTGTTCTGACCAGCCAGCTGTTTCCATAGTACGGGACTCCAAGAATTAACTTATTAGCATAATTCGGAATGACCGCTCCGTAACCATATGTTGCAGAGGCCAAAGCCGAAGTAATATTGTTCGTCTGGCTGCTTCCTGTAAGCGGAGCGCATGGCCCTGAAGTTGAACTAAAGCCCCCGTAAAAACTATATCCCATAATAAAAATGTAATCGCATGCCTTTGCCAGTCCTAAAAGGTCCCATCCTCCCCAGTTAATGACAGGCCCTGCAAAGGAAACTTCCTTACCCGGGAAGGCTGCATGAATTGAATCAGTAAGTTCCGCCATAAAGCTGTTGATGAGTGAGCCGCGGTCGGCTTTATTCAGCCCTTCAAAGTCAATATTTACACCATCCAGGGAATATTGCCTTATTGTATTTTTAATGTTGGAAAACAGGTTCTGCTTGCTGGAGGCAACGGAAATTATCTTGTTTATCTGTGAACCGGTAAAATTGGTAACGCACATTATTACCTTAACGCCGTGTGAATGTGCCTGATTGATTACATCTGTCCAGGGCCATGGGTTTGGGTTTTTAAGTCTTCCCAGTGTATCCGCTGGAAAATCAAAACATGCTAAATGGGTTAAAAGATCGTACTGAAGGTAACTTTTAGCTGAAGCATACTCCCAGTCGGGGAGATAGCCGAATACGGCAGTTGAAGTTTGTGTTCTGTTAAACTGAAGAGGAATAATATCGCTGCCGTCTTCATTAAACGGGCTCTTTTTTAACTGCTGGCTGCCGAACTCTTTTTTGTGGAGTTCGTGGACAGAAAGGGGCTCCTGGCTGAAAGCAGGAGAAATAAATGAAAGTATTAAGCTAATAGCTAAAAGTACGTTTTTCATCGGCGGAGGATAATTTATTATGTTTCAGCAAATATATAATTCTTTTACGTAAGAATTAAATTTTTTTTGTGCAAAATTGAATGGATCATAACGCTTTATTTTCCCCCTGAAAAAGCACGGGATTATCCTTAGCATAATTTTGTAATCGGAAATATTAGTATTTTAGAGCGGGCATTATTATCCATTCAGGGGGAGACATGAAATCTTCAGGCAATATTAAAATCTTTACAATCGGCTTTACAAAGAAAAATGCTGAAAAGTTTTTTAACCTTCTGACTGATAATAAGGTAAAGAGGGTAATTGATATCAGGCTCAACAACACTTCACAGCTGGCGGGGTATGCCAAGGCAGAAGATCTGAAATATTTCTTAAAAGCTGTTGCCGGAATTGAATATACATATCTTACTGAACTGGCCCCTACGCAGGAAATTATGGATGAGGCTAAAAAGAACAAGGGCGACAGGAAGGTCTTTGAGAAAAGTTATATTGCGCTTATCTCCAAAAGGAAAGTCGAGCAGATGGATATTAAGGAGCTTCTTGACGGTTCATGCCTGCTCTGCAGTGAAGACAGGCCCGATGAATGCCACAGGAAGCTCGCCTCTGAGTACCTTAAGAAGAAGTGGGGGAATGTTGAAATTGTACATCTCTTCTGAGGAGCTTCTCAAAAGCAGGGGCTGAAGGGAGTTTTACTCCACAGCCCCCATAAATTCTGTTCTACAGCAGATTGCTTGCAACCTCGGCAAGCTGGCTTCGTTCACCTTTTACCAGATTTATGTGCGCAAAGAGCTCCTGCCCTTTCATCCGGTCCACCAGGTATGTGAGTCCGTTGGACTGGCTGTCGAGGTAGGGGGTATCTATCTGGTATATGTCCCCTGTAAAGACAATCTTGGCCCCTTCGCCTGCGCGCGTAATAATAGTTTTCACCTCATGCGGCGTCAGGTTCTGCGCCTCGTCAACAATAAAGAATATATTGCTCAGGCTCCTTCCCCTAATGTATGCCAGCGGGGCAATAAGAAGCTTTTCATTCTGTATCATATCGGCAATGCGCCTGAGCTCGGGGCTCTCGGGCTGGAATTTTGTCCTTATTACGGACAGGTTGTCCCAAAGGGGCTGCATATAAGGATCCAGCTTGCTTTTTATGTCGCCCGGCAGGTAACCTATATCATTATTGCCAAGGGGCACTACAGGTCTTGCAAGATAGATCTGCTGGAAAGACCGCCTTTGCTGGAGTGCCGCTGCAAGGGCAAGGAGAGTCTTGCCTGTTCCGGCCTTGCCCGTAAGGGCCACAAGGGCAACTTCGGGCTTCAGGAGGGCGTCCATGGCAAATATCTGCTCCGCGTTCCGGGGTTCAATGCCGTAGGCCATGGGCTTATTGACCCTTTCAAACTGATCGTTCTTCTGGTTGAAGTGCACCAGCGCGCTTGAGCTGCGGTTCTTAAGTATAAAATACTGATGCGCAAGCGGAGTTACAGGAAGGGAAAGTTCTTCTTTCGGCACAGAATAGGGCTCATCATAAAACCTGGCAATTACAGAGCTGTCGAAGCCATCGCACTGCTGCCAGCCGCAGTAAAGCTCGTCCAGGTTCCTTATCTTTCCGGTTTCGTAGTCCTCGGCCTGAAGCCCTATTGATTTGGCTTTCATCCTGAGGTTTATGTCTTTAGTAATCAGAATGACCTGTCTTGAGGCATGCTTTTTCCTCAGCTCATCTGCAAGTGCAAGAATCATGTGATCGGGCATCTTCTGTATGAATGCGTGATTGACCAGTTCCGACTGCGGCGGGCTGACCTCTATAAAGAGGTGGCCTGAACTTTTCCCTAAGGGGAGGCCTTTTGTAAATAGCCCCGGGCCGGAGATATCATTAAGCTCCCTTATGAACTCCCGGGCCTCATAGTTTATGGAGTCGCTCCCTTTCTTGAAATTATCCAGCTCTTCCAGGACCACAATCGGTATAACTACGTCATGCTCCTGGAAGTTGTATATGCAGGTGTGATCGTAAAGTATCACGTTTGTGTCTATGACAAAGATCTTCTTTTGTTTTTTTGCTGCCATAGCTTAAGACCTCATTTTAGAGACATATCCCTGTTCTCTTTAATATATGGCATGGGAAGTTCTATAGCAAACCGGATTGCCCGCGGGGGAATTGCCATGCACGGCGTCACATGGGTAAAAAAAATGACTGGAAAAAAAGGCCCGAAACGTCTTTTTTATCAAAAGAACAGGTTTAGTCCTGACAGAAGGATACTATGTCTTACAGATTCAGAAAGGGGTAAGGGTTATGATGAAGCTAAACATGAAAAGGACAATGAGAAAAGCCCGGAAGACTATGAACAAAGTCGACTGGAATAGAACAGCCCACAATATGACTTCAATTGCCGGAACAGTCGGGGGAGCCATTGCACTTACAAGAGCAATAATGCAGCACAGAAGGTTTTTAAGGCCCCGTAAATGGTATAATGTTTCAAAGGCTGCCAAGATCGGAGCGGCTTCAATTTCCATCCTTGCCGGAGGATTGAAGTTATTCAACGATAATTTACCCGATCAGGCTAAAGAGATCAAAAACCAATACAGGCATTATTCCAGGCATTACAGGAAGATGCTGGCATTCTGAGAAGTTAACTTTTACCTGAACAATTCTTCTGGCCGGGGTATTCCCGGCATTAAATTCCTGCAGGCACTTCCGGCTAATAAAAATTGGGGTGGTCAATGAGGAAAATCCTGGTAGTTGAAGACGATAAGATGCTTCTTGGGCTTATAAGTGAAATTCTTTCAAGTAACGGCTTCAGCTGTCTGGAGGCCGGGAACGGGAAAGATGCCCTTGCGCAGTTTTACAGCGAAGGGGCGGATCTTATAATCTCCGACGTGCTCATGCCCGTCATGGACGGCTATGAAGTCTTAAAGGAGATAAGGAAAAATACTCTTATCTACGTGCCTTTTATTCTGCTTACAGGAAAGTCCGAAAGGTCCGATTTCAGAAGGGGGATGGAACTTGGGGCCGACGACTTCATTTCAAAGCCTTTTACTGAAGAGGAACTCCTGGGAGCCGTTCAGGCACAGCTCAGGAAATGGGATGCCTTTAATTTAATCCATTTCCAGGAAAAAACGGGCTACAGAGGTGCCCCGGAAGGAGAAGAGTCCCAGGTAAAGAGGCTCGACCTTAACGATCATATTCTCCTTACGGTGGATAACCAGCCCAAAATACTGAAGGTAAACGACCTGAAATGCATTTCCGCATTGGGGGATTACACAAACGTTTTTACTTCAGAGGGGAAATTCATTGTAAGAAGGTCCATGAAGGAATGGGAGGAGATACTGCCGAAGAAGTTTTTTATCAGAATACACCGCTCTACAATAATTAACCTCGATTTTGTGGATAAAATAGAGAAACTGCTTAACCGCAGCTATAAAGTTTACCTGCAGAATATTCCCAAGCCTTTCATTATAAGCAGGCGCTACGGGAACAAGTTTAAGGAGAAATTCAGCTGAAATTCAGCTGAATAGCAGTTGAAAAGTGCGCTAAAATCTCAAAAAAGCCTCTAAGCCTTGCATAAATACCGCTTATCCTGCAGAATGAGCCTTTAGTCGATTATACATTGAATTTCCATCACATTTCATTCATCTTAAAAATAGACGGTGATGATAATGATTTTGTTCTGACGTGTAATGTTAAGCTGTTGTGTGTAACCTAAGATTGATTGATTGTTTTTATCTCTCATGCTCAAGTAATAGTTCTTTTTCATGGCGACCCCTCAACCCCATCGAATGTCTACGGATTGTCTTCGGATGATTGTTGTAATTCGGTGGGGTTTTTTATTTTTAAATGGGGCGTTTCCCATCCATACTTCAGAGCTGAAAAATTAGAACTTATCGGATTATATGCTTATCTTTAAGCCTCAATGAAAAACACCTTTAGATATCATTTTAAGAATACGGCTCTTCTTGCCTACCCGGTAGCTATAGGGCAGCTGGGGCATGTAATGATGGGCGTTGTGGACAGTCTTTTTGTGGGCAGGCTTGGCGCCGTGCCTCTTGCCGCGGCATCAATTGCAAACAGCCTTTTCTTCCTCATTTTTGTCATCGGACTTGGTGTTACCTTTGCCATTTCACCTCTTGTTGCCATTGCCAGCAGCGGCGGGCGTCTGAAGGAATGCGGCCTTATACTCTGTAACGGACTGGTAATAAACGTCACTGTGGCATTTCTTCTTATTGCAGTCATTCTTGCGGGTTCCGGCTTCTTAAAATATCTTAACCAGCCTGAGGACGTGGCGCGCCTGGCTGCGGTTTACATCAGGATAATAGGGCTTTCAATTCTTCCAATGATGATATTCCAGACTTTCAGGCAGTTTACAGAAGGGCTCAGCATTATGCGTCCTGCAATGGTAATAAACATAGTGGCTAACCTTGTCAATGCTTTGGGCAACTGGGTGCTGGTTTTCGGCAAACTGGGTCTTCCGGCGCTGGGTTTTGAGGGCTCGGCACTTGCAACTTTACTGACGCGAGTCTTTATGGCAGTTGTCATGACGCTCTATGTTCTTCGTTCAGTACGCTTCAAAAAGTACGGCCTTAACTTCGGCATCAGGAAGCTGAATGCCGCCATATCCCAAAAGATACTGGGGATAGGGTTTTCGAGCGGATTCCAGTACTTTTTCGAAGTAGGGGCTTTTTCATCTGCTGCTGTTATGATAGGCTGGATCGGAACGCTCCCCCTGGCAGCGCACCAGATCGCCCTTAACCTGGCTACAATACCTTACATGGCCGCTACGGGCATTTCTGCTGCCGCGGCAATCAGGGTTGGCAGTGCAGCAGGGCGGGGGGATGTTTCAGAAATCAGGCGTGCAGGCTTCAGCGCAATAATACTTACAGCGCTCCTGGAAGTGGTCTCGGGCCTGATATTCGTTTTGTTCAGGGATTCCCTCCCATCTTTATATATAAATAACGCACAGGTTATTGGAATTGCCTCCTCGCTTCTTATTATTGCCGCTTTCTTTCAGATCTCCGACGGCGTTCAGGCAGTTGCACTCGGAGCATTAAGAGGAATTACGGACGTTAAGGTCCCGACTCTGATAACTTTTATTTCCTACTGGGTACTGGGGCTTCCTGTGGGGTATCTCTTTGCCTTTTATCTGGGTTTCGGCGTCAGGGGCGTCTGGTTCGGTTTTATTGTTGGACTTACGGCATCGGCTCTTCTTTTAACCTCACGCTTTCATTTCGGCAGCAAAAAAGCGTTATTTTACGGATAAAAGGCCCGTTTTCCATAAGAAAAAAAAGAAAATAATTACCTTTGCCTTAGTTTGCCATTTTATTTATTTTCCCCATCGACCGAAACTGGAGTTTATTAACAACTATCCCCACGGGTTAACAATGAAAAAGAAATTGCTTTTATTATTATTATTTGTTCTGCCTTTCGGCCTTATATTTCCGCAGAGCAGCTGGATTAGAATCAATCAGCTGGGCTACCTGAACAAGTCTGTAAAAGTGGCTGTTCTGGTAAGCAAGGAGAACTTAAATGTAAAGTCTTTTGAGCTTTGCGATGCCATGACAGGAAAAAGCGTCTGGAAATCAAAGAGTGTAAAGCCGTACGGTAATTATGGCGCATTTGCAAGCTCATTCAGGCTCAATTTTTCCGATTTCAAAAAAGACGGAGCCTACTACCTGAAAGCAGGCGATGTAAAGTCACCTTCATTCAGAATCGGCAACGACGTTTATAATGGCACGGCAGACTTTCTCTTAAAATATATGCGCCAGCAGCAGTGCGGATATAATCCTTTCATCAAGGACAGCTGCCATACGCATGACGGGTTTATCATTTTCCATCCCGATCCCAAAGTGGATTCAACGCATATTGATGTTGTAGGCGGCTGGCACGATGCTTCGGATTACCTGCAGTACGTTACAACTTCTGCAAATGCCGTTTTCGACCTCATGTTTGCCTATGAGCAGAATCCCACCTCTTTCGGCGATGAATACGATAAGGACGGAAATCCCGGAGCAAACGGCGTTCCCGATATACTCGACCAGGCAAAATGGGGTATGGACTGGCTTGTTAAGATGAACCCGTCCAAGGACATGATGTTCAACCAGATTGCAGACGACCGTGACCACGCGGGCTTCAAGATGCCGAGCCAGGATCCTGTTACTTACGGCAAGGGCAAGGAAAGGCCTGTCTACTTCTGTACCGGAGAGCCGCAGGGCGTCTTCAAAAATAAAAACAGGGCAACCGGCATCGCTTCAACCGCAGGAAAATTTGCTGCTGCTTTCTCAATGGGAAGCGAGATCTTCAGCAAGTACTACCCTGAATTTGCCAAAGTGCTGAAGACGAAGGCCGTTGAGGCCTATGAACTTGGCGTTAAGCATCCCGGAGTCTGCCAGACCGCTCCATGCGTATCCCCTTATTTTTATGAGGAAGATAACTGGGTGGACGATATGGAACTGGCTGCCACACAGCTTTACCAGTATACAGGGAAGAATTACCTTAAGGATGCGGCCCAGTACGGAAAACAGGAGCCTGTCACTCCATGGATGGGCGCCGATACGGCAAGGCATTACCAGTGGTACCCCTTCATGAACCTGGGGCACTATTACCTGGCAAAAAGCAGCGATAAAGCGATTGCAAAGGAATTTACAGCTGACTTCAAAAAGGGAATTGACAACGTTTACCAGAAGGGTAAGAGCAATCCGTTCCTAATTGGAATTCCTTTTATCTGGTGCTCAAATAACCTGGTAAGTGCCATGCTTACACAGTCGCACCTCTATTATACACTGACTAAAGACGCTTCCTATCAGGAAATGGAAGCCGGGCTTCGCGACTGGCTTTTCGGCTGCAACCCCTGGGGAACCAGCATGATTATGGGACTGCCAAAGAATGGCGATAACCCGGTAGACCCGCACTCTGCTTTTTCTGCTGTTTACCACATGCAGGTTGATGGCGGACTGGTGGACGGCCCGGTTTATACTTCAATTTTTAACATGCTTAAGGGCCTTACGCTCCACGAACCGGACGAATATGCACAGTTCCAGA
The DNA here is from genome assembly GCA_025612375.1 of Ignavibacteria bacterium. NCBI lineage: Bacteria > Pseudomonadati > Ignavibacteriota > Ignavibacteria > Ignavibacteria bacterium. Next base: position 432,290 of record JAAXKN010000001.1, on the reverse strand, counting down.
GCAAACGCATTGTCTATCACGACGATTTCGGCGATTACTCTACAAATGAGCCTACAATGGACGGAACGGCAAGCCTGACTTACTACCTTGGCGCACTCCAGGCCGAGGGAAACAAAGACCAGGCAGGCCTCATAAAAAAAAAAGTGAAATAATCCTGGGCGGTGTTGTCAGGACGGACAAAACGAAACGTGAAATCCGCCTGGTATTTACCGCACACGATAAAGGAGAGGGAGGAGAGATTGTTAGAAGTGTCCTCAAAAAACATAACATTAAGGCCTCCTTCTTCTTTACCGGGGATTTTTACCGCAACAGCAAATTTACGGCGTTTATAAAAGCCCTTAAAAAAGACGGACATTACCTAGGGGCCCATTCAAATAAGCATCTTCTCTACGCTCCCTGGGAAAAAAGGGACTCACTCTTAATAAGTCAAGAGGACTTTGTTAAGGACCTTAGGGCTAATTACGCCGAAATGGAAAAGTTTGGTGTTAAGAAGGAGGATGCAAAATACTTTCTGCCTCCGTTTGAATGGTATAACGAGGAAATAAGCCGGTGGGCAAAAGAGCTGGGGCTTGAGCTTGTAAATTTTACGCCCGGCACAAGGTCCAATGCCGACTATACTTCGCCTCTGGTGGATAAAAACTACGTTTCAAGCGACGACATTTATAAGAGCATTATGAACTTTGAAAAGTCGGACAAAAACGGCCTGAACGGCTTTATTCTGCTTACTCACATAGCAGCAACCGAGGGTAGAAAAGACCTTTTCTACAACAGGCTTGACAGCCTGATTACAGAACTTGAAGGAAAAGGTTATACCTTTATGCGCTTTAAATAAAAGGTTAAGATTAAAGAAAACCCCGCTTCTTTTTTCAGAATGCGGGGTTTTTTATTTTACGGTTTATTCTTATCCTAAAACAGTTTTTTTAATGCATAAAACCTTTATCACAATTCATATTTTTTAGATTGCTTTTCTCCAAAAATTCTATGAAGTTTAAGCAGAGAATATTTGTAATAACCTGAAACGGATAACTTATAGTCTGATGCCGGTTTTCTTTAAGGTTTCGACTGTTATGTAGTTTTGATTCCCTAAGCCTGTTGGTTAAGGCGACCTTTATTTTCTGAATTTGACTTTATTTTCCCCATGTATACAAGGAGTCAATATTATGAAAACGGCTGTGAGAATTGCTGCATTCGCTTCAGTTCTTTTCTTTATCACTTTCCTCCTCAGCAATGATGTATATGCCGTAGGTGCACTGTTTGCCCGCCCGCGCTTCAGCTCCCAGGAATATTCGAAGATGTGGATCAAGAAGGTTGACGTAAAAGTCGACATTCAGGAGCAGATATCCGTTACACATGTTGACCAGACGTTCTACAATGAGCTGAACAGTTCGGTTGAGACTGTTTATATCTTTCCTCTTCCTGAAAACGCTACAGTTTCGCAGCTTGTTTACTGGGTAAACGGCCAGCGCTTTGAAGCCGAAATACGTGAAAGGGCAGAGGCTGTAAATGATTACAACCAGCACCTGAGGCAGTGGCTCGATCCGGCACTTCTGGAATATATGGGCAATAACCTTTTCCGCCTCAGTATTGTGCCCGTTAATGCGCAGTCGGAGGTGAGAACTGAAATTACGTACGTTGAACCGCTGAAGTATGATTTTGGAATGGTAAAGTATAATTTCCGCCTCAATACTCTGGGGCTTTCCTCAAAAGCTCTTCAGACGGTTACTGTTAACGTGGAAGCCAGTTCCAAATACGATTATAAAAGCTTTTCCTCGCCCTCGCACGGCAATTCAACTGCCGCCAAACTTACAAAGTTTGCTGATAACCATTATCAATTCTTCTACGGCGATGAAAATTTTGTCCCCGATAAGGATCTCTTAATTCAGTTCCAGACACAAAGGAAAGAAATTGAATACCACGGGCTTACATTTAAGCCTTCGCCGAAGGATTCAATCGGGTCCGACAGCTATTACGCCATATGGATAAGCCCTCCGGACAGTCTTGCCGGGGATGAATTAATCCCTCAGAATATAGTTTTTACTGTGGACGTTTCCTCCAGCGTTTACGGAATACGACTGGAGAAGATCAAAGAATCGCTTAATAACTTCCTGGCTCTTCTGGACGCGTGCGATAAATTTAATATTGTGATATTCGGGACCACAGTGGATAAATTTAAGCCCGACCTGGTAACGGCAACCCCTGAAAATATTCAGGCGGCAAAAGATTATGTCCTGAAGCTTTATGCCGTCGGAATGACGAACATCAGCGGCGCCCTTGCAAGCTCCCTTGCCCAGAGTTTCGGCGATTCCACCTCGAATTCAATTGTATTTCTGACTGACGGATACCCCACATGGGGCGATACAACAAATACTGCAATTTTAAGCAGTGTAAAAGAGAAAAACACCAAAGGCGTCAGAATATTCTCATTCGGCGTGGGCGATGAGGTTAAACGTTCGCTTCTTATAAGCCTGGCTGAGGAAAACCACGGCTACAGCAATTTTATAACATCCAACGACAGTATTGCGCTCGTAATTAAAGATCATTTTATGAGAATTGCCAAACCGGTGTTGACAGATATCAGTCTGGACCTTGGCGGACTGCAGGTTTGGGACCAGTACCCAAAGACAATAGGCGACCTGTTCTGGGGCAGCCAGCTAATGCAGGTGGGCCTTTATAAAACCGGGGGCAACTGCATCGTTACGCTGAAAGGAAAAATCCGCTCAAAGGACGTTGAATTCAAGCAGCAGATAGATTTTCCCGATACCCTGGGCGGCCACAGATTTGTGCCCAGAGTGTGGGCTAAGAGTAAAATTGACTACCTGATGGACCAGATAGGAATATTGGGTCAGAAAAAAGAGCTCGTTGACCAGGTAGTTGTACTCAGCCTCCGCTATCAGATACTTACGCCTTATACGGCTTTCTATGCCGATCCTTCAACCGGCGTTAAAAAAGAAGGCAGCCTCAAGCCGGATAATTTTGCTTTGGAACAGAATTATCCAAACCCCTTCAACCCGGAAACCAAAATAACTTATTCGCTGCCTATGGGGCGCGCGGCATACCGCGTTGTTATAAAAATCTATAATGCTTTAGGGCAGCTTATCTGCACGCTCATCGATTTGGAACAGGCCCCCGGCAAATATACCGTAACATGGAACGGTATGGATGCAGGAAATAACCTGGTCCCCAGCGGTGTGTATTTCTACACTATACAGACCGGGGAGTTCCAGCAGACACGCAAAATGGTTTTAATGCGATAAAAGTTTTCCGGAGAAAAAATGAAAAAAATTATTCTTGCGGCACTAACACTGTTAGTGCCCTTATTAACCTTTGCACAGGAGAAGGCAAAATACGACCTCGATTTTGATAAACCGCTTAAAGGCCGTACATCCAACTCCATAATGTCACTGGGAGGACTGGAATTTAAGGACAGCCTCGTCAGTTATACTCTCCTTAAGGGCGGATACTTTACTTTGGGTACTACCGGGGGAATATCTCAAAGCAGCCTCGATAACCAGTGCCAGCTGACATTCGGACACCCTTATGCAATGACTTCATACCCCGTCTTTTCTCTCGACGGAGCATGGTACAGGTTTGATGACCTGTTTACTGCGGGCGACTATCAGTTTTCAATGAAGGGTGATACACTGGTAATTTCGGCAGTTAAAACGGGCGTCATTTCTGTTAAATTTTCCTTGGTTTTTCAGAAGTCCGATTCCACTTTCAGGCTTAATGAGGAGATAACGAACCTTGATTCAGCCTCACATAAGTCGGGCCTGGGTTTTGTGCTTGATCCCGCATTGGGCCACGGGGGAGATGCCGCGGTTTATATGCTGCAGGAACTCTTAAAGGAAAGTAAGATTCTCACCTCACAGGAACTTCCACATGAAATCATGCTCCGGGAAAAGCCGTCAGGCGCAAAAGGCCTTGCCATGGCTTTAAGCTTCAGTAATAATCCCGACAGGATGATCATTGCCAACTGGAAGGATATGGAGAAGACGCCTTCGCCTGAATTTGACAATTCAGCACCAAAGACGCTTTACGACTGTGTAATAAAATCCTTCTGGGATGAATCGGTTCTGGGACCGTCTGAAAAGAAAAGTAAAGAGATGACTCTCACCTTAAGGAACCCCGATTTTTCTTCGGCTTTTTTCTTAAGGTGGGATATGCCGCAGTTTATTGCGCTTGATGGCGGGCTTCTGTTCCCGCAAAAGCTCCAGACGTACCTTGAAATTAAAAATACCGGGACAAAGCAGATAAGCAGCGGAAGCTTAAAAGTCCAGATGCCAACGGAATTTACTTCCCCCAAAGCGGAGTATTCTTATGGATCGGTTATACCTCTTTACCAGGCGCTGGAGGTAAGTCCCCGCATAATTTATGACGACAAAATTGCAGAGATTGCCCTGGGGCTTTATGACGGGACTCAAATGGTTGATGAACTCCGCAGGTTTGTATATCTTCCTGCTACTCCTGTCTCCGACAGCGGCCTTGTAGTCAAGATAGACACTCTTGTAAGCTCTAAATTCCCGAACATGTCCATCTCATTTGAGGTTACGAGGAAAGACAAGGGAAGTAAAGTTACGACGCTGACGCCTGAGAACATTTTCCTTTATGAGAATTCCACACGCCTTACAAATTTCACCTTCGGCAAAGATACCTCAGGCGGAGCCTCACAGGCAGACATCGTTTTTGTTCTTGACGTTACCGGGAGTATGGGAGGCGAGATTGCATCTGTTAAAAACAATATTATTGAATTTGCCGACAGCCTTTCGGCCAGCAGGGTAGACTATCAATTAGGGCTGGTTACATTCCTGGACGAAGTTGAGAACAAGTATCCATTTACAAAGGACGTTCAGGCTTTCCAGCAGATAATAGGCCAGCAGAATGCCCACGGAGGAGGCGACATGCCGGAGAACTCTCTTCAGGCTCTTTTGGATGCCTCGGCCTTCAATTTCCGTCCTGAAAGCAAACGCATCATCGTCTGGATTACCGACGCACAGTTCCATGAAAAAGACAGCTATACGCCTCTTTCAAGGGAGACGGTTCTGGATTCACTCCTTATAAAAGGGATTGTGGTAAATGCCATAGGCACGCAGGGCTATAAGTCTGCCTACTATGAGGCAATTACTACCCCCACGGGCGGGAACTACTACGACATAACTGGCAACTTCAGGGATATTCTTCTCGACATATCGCGAATGAAGACAAATTACAAGTATTTAGTTACCTACCGCTCCAGTGCGCCTTCAGGCAGTAATACAGTTAAACTCCAGATCAGGTTTGCAGGGCTCGGCGGCCAGGCCGAGGTAAACTACACGACAGCACAAAACAGCCTGGCTGAAAAACATCTTGCTTTCTATCCAAACCCGTTCAACCCAGAAATTACCTTTCAGGTTAAAAAAGGGGGGTATGTGAAGGGGAAAATAAAAATATTTAACGTACTCGGTCAGAAGGTAAAGGAATTTGACCTTACGGAAAACAATATGCAAAAAGTAGTATGGAATGCCAGGAACGACCGCGGCGATATGGTTGGAACAGGCTTCTACTTCGCGGAGCTGACGCTTACCGACATCAGAGAGACCAGTTATACGGAGACCGCAAAAATTCTGTACTTAAAGTAGTGGAGGGCCAGGTGCTTAAAATAAAATTATTAACAGCTTTATTCTTACTAATAAGCTTTTCGGTCTGCAATGCCACGGGCCTTATGATGCCTGTTTCCAAGCAGTACCCTAAGGATTTTCTCAGATTAAAATCGATTGAAGTAACCGTAAACATTCACGGCCTTGTAGCTGAGACGGTTGTACTTCAGGAGTTTGAAAATGAATGGGACGACTCTACTGACGCCGTTTATTCTTTTCCGCTTCCTGCCGATGCCCGCGCAACGGAGTTTGTATACTGGTACAATAATAAGGCCTACAGGGCGGTGCTGAAGGTGCAGGAGCAGAGTACAAATCCCGGAACAGGGGAAGGCGGCACTGCTGCACTGGTAAACAGTTATATAGGAAGAAACGGCATAAAAATTTCCCTTAGGGGAATTAAGGCACACTCAATTCAGATGGTGCGCCTTACTTATGTAAGCCTTCTGGACTACTACCAGGGGAAAAGCACTTATACATTCCCCTTAAACACAAGCGACTTTGTCCCTTATCCGCTGGACTACGCAAAATTCAGTATCAACGTAAATTCAGCTACGCCGATTACAAAGTTTGACGTCCCTTCATTTTCGGATTATAAGACGTCGAAACCCAATGAAAATGAGCTGAACGTTGAAATTCTGAAGTCGAAGTTCTACGTGGATAAGGATTTTCAGTTTTCTTATGAAACCGACATATCGAAGCTTGGCGTTGATTTTTATTCCATTGGCGCAAAAGACACAATTGGCGGGCACTTTGCCTTATTCGTCCGCCCGCAGAACAGCGCGCGTCAGGACAGCATACTTAAAAAATGCGTGGTCCTGCTCCTTTCAAGAAACAGCAATATGAACGGAACCAGTCTTGATGCAAGTAAAAGCGCCATTTCAAAATCGCTAAGTCTTCTTACAGACAAAGACTATTTCAACATTGTTACATATGACAATTCTGTAAACGCCTGGAAGACGCAGCCCGTTCAGGCTACAGCAGAAAACATTACAGGAGCCCGGAGTTATCTTAACTCCATTACAACCACCTGGGGAAGCGATCTTGAGCAGGGGGTAAAACAGTGCCTGAGCCAGCTTGATGACACGACTTTTGTTAACTATAAATTTAACCGCTCACTTCTCATATTTACCGAAAGCGGATCAAACCTCAACCCCCAGGAGCTGGAAAAGCTTAATAAAAACAAGGCCGGCATTTTCCCCATAGGCTTTGGAGACAATATCAGCAGGGCACGCCTGGAGATGACAGCCGCCTTAAATTACGGCTTTGTTACCTATATAGGTTCAAATGATAACGCGGAAGAAAAAATGCTGAGAGTTTTTAACCAGATAAGCCAGCCTATACTTAAGGATGTGGCCTTTGAATACGGAAAGGTGGATATTTCGCAGGTGGTTCCCATGAAGATACCCGTTACCTTTGCCGGGTCAAGCTTCTTCCTTGCCGGGCGCTACAGGAATTCTGGAGTGGCCCCGCTTGGTATAGCGGGCTATTCAGCTAAAGGCACCACGGCCTTCAACTTCCGCCTCGATTTCTCGGGCGACACGCTTAAAAATAAATTTGCCGAGAGCCTCTGGGCAAAAGAGATGATAGACCAGCTGGAACGTCAGATTGAGATCTACGGCGAGACCGCTTCACTGAAACAGGACTTGATAAGCCTAAGCCTGAAATATAATATCCGCTGCCGCTATACAGCCTATATAGCCGACTATAAGACCCCGGCTACAGAGGTGAAAGTGGAAAAGAATGTTTCAATGCCTCAGTCCTATATTGCAGGCAACTATCCCAATCCTTTTAACCCGTCGACCAAGATCAGGCTGTACCTTAGCGACGCCTCGAGGGGTAAGGTTAAGTTTGTAAGAATTTACAACGTACTGGGGCAGCTCATTGCCTTAATTGACATAACGAATCTGAACCCGGGGTGGAATGAAGTTTACTTTAACGGGCGTGACCTTTACGGGAGCACGCTTCCAAGCGGAATCTACTTTGTACGGCTTCAGGTTGGGGAGGAAATTGTAAGTACCTTCAGGATTAATCTCATAAAATAGCTTTTGACTTCAGGTACATGCCTTTCAGGGCATGTACCTGAATAATACTCGTCTCTCTAAAATTACTCTTCCAAAAATTATTCTTCCAAAAGCCACTCTTCTGCCAGGTCTTCCTTAATTCCTGCAATGAACCTGGAAGGTTTGGAGAATGTCATCCCTTTTTCCCTGTCAAAAATGCTCATCGGGTAGGAAATATAAAGGTTCTGCCTTGCTCTTGTTGAGGCCACATACATGAGCCTTCTTTCCTCTTCAAGTGCTTCCATGTTGTCGAAAGACTGTCCGCTCGGGAAAAATCCCTCCATAGCGTGAATAATAAAAAGCGAATGCCACTCCAGCCCCTTGGCCGAATGTATGGTGGAGAGTGTTACGTACTCGTCTTCCTTTGTTTCGGAGTCGATATCCACAACGCTGTCGCGCGGGGGATCAAGAGCCATATCGGCCAGCAGGCTGTCAAGCGTTTTGTAGTTTTCAGTTATGTTAAGGAGGATATCCAGATCCTTCTTCCTTTTGTTGAAGTCGTCGTACTTTCCCTTAAACAGGGGGTAGTAGTAGTCCAGCACCTGTTCTGCTTTTTCAGCCGGAGAGCTTTCTTTTGTATGGATCTTATTGAGCAGAATAAAAAGGTTCAGTATCCTGTCGTTATATTTTTTAGGGACCACCGCCTCGGGACTGGAAGTAATACTGAGGCGCGAGATAGAAATCTCATCCATTATCTTCTGTGCCGTCTTTGGGCCGATGCCTTCATGAAGCATCAGAACCCTCAGCCAGCTTACAAGGTCCTTCGGGTTAGCGGCAATCCTCAGGAATGCCAGAACGTCCTTCACGTGCGCGGTTTCAATGAATTTCATTCCGCCCACCTTGATAAAGGGGATATTTGCCTTATTCAGCTCAATTTCGAGGTCAAAAGAGGAGTAAGAGGACCTGAAAAGTACTGCAATTTCCTTTAATGGAACCCCTTCTTCCCTCAGATCCAGTATACGGTTTACCACGAACCGGCTCTGCATGTTCTCATTTGCAGCCGAAATTATTGCCGGCAGCTCACCCCCGGTTTTACGGGTAAAGAGGAACTTCGGGTACTTTTCAACGGCGGCTTCAATGATATAATTTGCAAAATTCAGTATTTCCTGCGTCGAGCGGTAATTTTCCTCAAGTTTAATTATTTTTACGTCATTGAAAAGGTGAGGAAACTCCATTATGTTCTTAAAATCAGCCCCACGGAAGGAATAGATGGACTGCGAGTCGTCGCCAACGACCATAACGTTATTGTTATAATATGCAAGACCGCGCACAATTTCAGCCTGGATCTTGTTGGTATCCTGGTATTCATCCACCATGACGTACTTAATTCCTGAAAGGAACGACTTGGCCGCAGGGCTTCTTTCATTTAAGAAGCGGTTTAGGTATACCAGAAGGTCGTCATAGTCCAGGAGGTTATTCTGCTGTTTATAAGCCATATAAACCTTCTGTATTTCCAGAATTACGTCACAAAACTCAAAGAAATGGGGGTATTCGGCCTCCAGTATCTCCTCAACAGGAATACCCGTATTAACGCTGAAGGAGAATATCTTGTAAATTGTCTGTTTGGTAGGGAACCTCTTCTTTACAGCTGCCAGGTTCAGGCGGCTTCTTATGAGGTTAACCACGTCCTCGCTGTCGCCCTGGTCCAGAATTGTAAAGCCCGGGTCAATTCCAACGGCTTTGCCATACTTTCTGAGTGTAATGTTGGCAAATGAATGGAAAGTCCCCCCATTAATCTTAGAGCACCTGTTATCAAGGAGCAGGGTTGCGCGGTTCATCATCTCATTTGCGGCTTTTCTTGTAAATGTAAGCAGAAGAATAGATTTCGGGTCCACGCCTGTTTCCACCAGGCGGGCTACCCTGTAGACCAGCGTGCGTGTTTTGCCCGTTCCTGCCCCGGCAATAACCAGGTAAGCACCTTCGGTTGAAGAAACCGCCTCAAATTGTGTGGCGTTTAGTTCGGTTTTATAGTTAATTTGAAAGCGTGATTCGTCGATCTGCGGAGGCAGGATTTCCTGGCTTCCGATTCTTTTAAGCTGATATTTTTTGGCCATTTTCACTATTTCTTGGTTTTAGCTGATTTCTGGGCTGAAAAAGCGCATTTTATCCGGTAATTGAAACAAAAATTAATATTTCGCAATATAAGGAATTATATAGTAATTCCGGTAGACTATAGCCCTAAGGCCGGGGAATTAATAAGTCATTTTTTTTATTTGAAATTAACGTGATATTAATCTTTAACAGTTATTTTTATGAAACTCCGGACGTATGGGGTTTTTACCGGTGCTGATTAAATAAAATTTAAAGTAAATGAAACTATTACCGTATATTATTGTTATGTACTATACAACACAATTAAGGTAAAACAGTTCAACTAGCGGGGTTTATACTTGATTGGGGGGTATACAATTTATATATTATAGTTAAGAGTAATCCTTAAAAATACGTTTAAGAAATGAGGGAATTATATGGACGGAAACTTCTCAGAAAGAGTGCAAGACGTAATCCGCTTGAGCCGTGAAGAAGCTTTAAGACTGGGGCACGACTATATCGGCACCGAGCATCTGCTTCTCGGCATCATCAGAGAAGGACAGGGTATGGCCGTAAGGATTTTGAGAAATCTGGACTGCGATCTTGTAAAGCTGAAAAAGGCAATTGAGGATACGGTAAGGACTTCCGGAGGAACACTTACTATAGGCAATATTCCCCTGACTAAGCAGGCAGAAAAAGTACTGAAAATTACACAAATAGAGTCAAAAATCTACAAATCGGACGTAATTGGCACTGAACACATTTTACTTTCTTTGCTTAGAGATGAAGATAATATTGCTACACAGATATTGCACCAATTTAATGTAACTTATGAAAATGCCAGAGCGGAATTAAATAACATTTTAAGCAGCAAGAATCCCAAGGAACCCGGGGCAACTCCTCCTCCTTCGGAAAAAAAGGTCGAAAGGACAAAGACGCCTGTTCTGGACAACTTTGGACGCGACCTGACCAAGCTGGCAATTGAAGACAAACTCGATCCTGTTATAGGGCGTGAACGTGAAATTGAACGCGTGGCACAGATCTTAAGCCGCAGAAAAAAGAACAACCCGGTCCTAATTGGTGAACCGGGCGTTGGTAAAACTGCAATTGCTGAAGGCCTGGCCTTAAGAATAGTTCAAAGAAAAGTCCCGAGAATCCTGCAGGATAAAAGAGTTGTAACTCTGGATATTGCGGGGCTCGTTGCAGGTACAAAATACCGCGGACAGTTTGAAGAAAGAATGAAAGCTCTTATGACAGAGCTCGAAAAGGCAGTTGATGTCATCCTCTTTATTGATGAATTGCACACAATTGTCGGCGCCGGCGGGGCCTCAGGTTCCCTGGACGCTTCAAATATGTTTAAGCCGGCCTTAGCCCGCGGCGACATACAGTGCATCGGTGCCACAACACTTGATGAATACAGAAAGTATATTGAAACCGACGGAGCTTTGGACAGAAGATTCCAGAAGGTTATGGTTGATCCGCCAACTGTGGATGAAACAATTCAGATACTGACAAATATTAAAATCAAATACGAAGAGCATCATCACGTGCGCTATTCCGACAAGGCAATTGATTCTGCCGTAAGGCTGAGCGACCGCTACATTACTGACCGTTATCTGCCGGATAAGGCAATAGACGTTCTTGATGAGGCTGGCTCCAGAGTGCACATGGGCAACTACTCGGTTTCTGAAGAAATACTGGCACTCGAAGAGGAAATCGAAAAAGTAAGACAGGAAAAGGTTAAAGTAGTTAAAAGGCAGGACTACGAGGAAGCTGCCCGCCTGAGAGACAGGGAACGCAACCTTCAGAGCGACCTTGAAATTGCGAAGAGGGAATGGGAAGCCAAGACGCAGGACCTGGTCTATGACGTAAGTGAAGACGACATTGCAACCGTGGTTTCAATGATGACCGGTATTCCTGTAACACGCGTTGTCCAGGCTGAAAGTGAGAAGCTGATGAACATGGAAAAAGCCTTAAAAAGCCAGATCGTGGGCCAGGATGAGGCTGTTACAAAGCTGACAAGAGCTATCAGAAGAACACGAGCCGGACTCAAGAACCCGAATAAACCGATCGGAAGCTTTATCTTCTTAGGGCCTACAGGCGTCGGTAAAACCGAACTTGCAAAGGTTCTGGCAAGATATCTATTTGATTCCGAGGATGCCTTAATCAGAATCGACATGAGTGAATACATGGAGAAGTTCTCCGTATCGCGCCTTGTCGGAGCGCCTCCGGGATACGTCGGTTACGAAGAAGGCGGCCAGCTTACTGAAAAGGTAAGAAGAAAGCCCTACTCGGTAGTTCTTCTGGATGAAATTGAAAAAGCTCATCCCGATGTGTTCAACATACTGCTTCAGGTGCTTGATGACGGTATCTTAACCGACAGCCTGGGAAGGCGCGTCGATTTTAAGAATGCCATTATCATCATGACCTCAAACGTCGGAACAAGAGACATTAAGCCTACGGGCGGTATCGGTTTCGGCGGGGCCACTGAAGAAGGCAAGTATCAGAACATGAAGACCTCGGTTGAAGATGCAATGAAACGCCTCTTTAACCCTGAATTCCTGAACAGAATAGATGAAGCCATTGTATTCAGAAGCCTTGAGAAAGAAGACATCATGCAGATCATCAATATTGAGCTGAAGGACCTGATTGAAAACCTGAAGCAGAACAAGATGGAGATCGTGCTCGATGACTCGGCAAGGGAGTTCCTGGTAACCAAGGGATTTGATCCGAAGTACGGAGCAAGACCTTTGAAACGGGCAATTCAGAAGTACGTGGAAGATCCGCTTGCTGAAGAGATCTTAAAAGGCACTTTCAAGCAGGGCAGCAAGATTGTTGCAAAGCATGCAGAGGGTCAGGATGAACTCTACTTTATTGAGGACACTTCTGAGGCCGGTGTATCGGATGAAAAGGAAAAAACCGGACGCTCCGAAAGCTGAATTAAACTGAATTAATGTGATAAAGGCGGGCTGTGTCTTAAAGTGACACAGCCCGCCTTTTTTTTCGCCCGCAAAGGCATACGCCTCTGAGCCTGAATTATAAATATTTTATCCCAAAAACCTCCCTGAAACATTCAGAGCACAGTAACTGACTTGATTTTATTTTCTTATTATTTTATCAACACATTACAAAATCAACGCTCTTTATTTACGCATTTGAAATCTTATCCTTTTACTCCATTCATTCCTTTATAAATAAAAGGAACAACCGTTAAATCTCACTTTATTTCATTCTGACCAATATAATTGTCTTCCATTTTAATGAAAAAAAGGAGGTATGAAAGATGGTGAATTTATTTAAGATGCTGATCTTTATTTTCATTGCTGCAAACATCCATGGACAGCAGTTATTCTGGAAAAAATTAAACGGACCCTCAGCGGGTCTGGTCAAATGTATTGTCATTAATAAAAACGGTGATGTGTTTGCCGGAACAACTTTAGGTGTTTCCCGTTCAACCGATCATGGAGAGACTTGGCAGATACTGGCAAAATCACATGACATGAAAAATACAGGCTGCATAAGTTTTGACAGCACAGGAAATGTTTATGTCGCGACTAATGATAGCTTTTATGTGTCAAATGACAACGGGGACAGTTGGAAAGCAGTTGCCTGCTTTAGTAATATTCTTACACTGATGGAATATCCTTCTGTTTTAAGGGTGGATCCGAAAAATAAATTATATCTGGGCACCTCGAAAATTTCATCATGCGGGGGGAGGATTTATTGTTCAACTGATGGCGGAAAAAACTGGGAAAATAGCAGCTACGGGATGTCTGTTGTAAGTGTAGAGGATATTTTCTTTTGCGATAACGGATTTGTTCTTGCCTGCACTACCGATAACAGTTTTGGCTGTGAAAATCATGGCGGTATATACCTTAGTCTTGATGATGGTAAAACCTGGAAAAAAAGTGACGATGGCCTGGATCCCGCTCTTTACAAATGGACATTCAGTTTTGCCGGTAATTCGAAAAACCAGATTTTTGCAGCTACAGCTTACGGCATTTATAAGACACAAACAAATGGCCTTGGCTGGGAAGGGGTAAACACGGGGATCCGAATTGAAGAAGGTGTGCCTGAAAGTATGGATAATATTACAGTTGCTCCAAATGACTGGATCTTTGCCTCCAACCAATATACATGCTATCTGTCCACTAACGATGGCCAAAGCTGGGCTATTAATACAAGCGGATTGGATATATTCCGGAAGCCTTATCCTGAGTATAGTGTCGCTGCTTCTCCCGATGGATATGTATACTTCGGGGGCGGTCCCCTCAGCCCGAATATATTCCGCTCGGCTAAATCACTGCTGACTTCTGTTTTTTATAAAAGAATAGGAGGAATGAAATGATTAGAATCAGTTTTGTATGCCTATGGGTGCTGCTTACTGCAACTTTAAGCTGCCAGCAGGCCTTCTGGAAGAAACTCAATGGCCCAAAGGCCGGGACAGTAAATTGTATTGCAGCCAACAAAAATGGTGATGTGTACGTCGGTACAAGTAAGGGGATTTTCAGATCTTCCGATCATGGCGAAACCTGGATCCATACCAGTGCACTTTTAGGGCTGTTAAACGCCAAAAGCATTGATTTTACGGGTAGCGGCGATGTTTTTGCCGCCTGCGACGAGGTGGTGATCATGTCCAAAGATAATGGCAATAGCTGGTCTAATATGGCCAGTATTACTTATCCTGTTTCACTTCGAATCAACTCAAAGGATGAAATTTTTGTAGGCACGTACGCCTCTCCCTGCTCAGCAAAAGTTTACTATTCAACTGACGGTGGAATTATCTGGGAATCGGGAAGCCAGGACCTTCCGGCTGAATTTGTGTGCGATCTTCATTTTTGCAAGGACGGGTCCATTCTTGCCGCAACCGTTAGCGGCGGCGCTTTATGCGAGAGTTGTACCGCTATATTCAGGACTACTGATCACGCTAAGACCTGGAGTTTTAGCAATGACGGCATCAGGACCGGGGACTATATGGACTACTGTTTCGGGCATGCACTTGCCGCGAATTCCAAAGACGAGATATTTGTGTGTACAAATAAAGGGATATTCATCTCTAAAGATAACGGACAGTCCTGGCAGGAGAGGAATAACGGTATCTATAAGGAATTTGATGTTGCCGAAAATATGAGTGACATTACTGTAACTCCCACAGATAAAATCTTTGCCATTGGAGTTGCAAATGCATACATGTCAGCCGACGGCGGAGAAAACTGGGTCGTAAATTCGGATGGGCTGGATAAATTTAGCGGTTTTATGCCTGAATACTACATTACATATTCGCCTGACGGATACCTGTATGCAGGCGGAAAGTTTGGTCAAGTAATATTCCGTTCTGCAAATCCTGTTAATGCCTCAGCCCCTGAGGCTATGAAAAGCTATACAACAAAATTAAATCAGAATTATCCAAATCCTTTTAACAGTATCACTACAATAACATACTCAATTCCTAAAGACTGCCTTGTTCGCCTCAAAGTATTTGACACTCTGGGCAATGAAGTGTCACAATTGGTAAATGAATTCAAAAAAGCAGGGGAGTACAGAGTAAATTTCAATGCGGGAAATTTATCGAGCGGTGTATACCTTTATAAATTATTTGCCGGGGAATATTCGGCTGGCAAAAAGTTTATCCTTGTAAAATAAATTTGCCTTTGCAGCTCTGCCTTGCACAGCCGAAAGGGCAGATCCAACAGGGTTAACTTAGTCAAAAAATACCGGGGAGCTGTTTCAATAATGAGGCGGCTCCATTTTTTTAAGATTAGGCAGGAAGAAACAGGAATAATTTTTTCCCTCAAAAATTAAAGTCCCCCGGGCAATTTATCTTTTCTCCTTTTCACTTGCAAGCCATCTGTCCTATAGTTATTTTTCAAAGTAAAATAATCATTCTAGGAAAGAAAATGAGCCTTACAGACAGTAAAATACTGGAAATATTCCTGGAGACGGGCGCCCTCTTAAACGGACATTTCCGCCTGACCTCAGGCCGCCACAGCAGCCAGTACTTCCAGTGCGCAAAGGTCCTCCAGTATATGAACCATACTGAAACTATCTGCAGCATTATAGCTGACTATTTTAAGAATTATGAAATTGATACCGTTATTGCTCCTGCAATCGGCGGAATTGTTGTAGGGCAGGAAGTTGCCCGCCAGCTCGGGAAAAGATCCATATTTGCTGAAAGGGAAGACAAGGAACTCACCTTAAGGCGCGGCTTTACAATTACGCCGGGCGAAAAGGTCCTTGTCTGCGAGGATGTTGTGACAACAGGCGGCTCTGTCTTTGAAGTCATAGACATCGTAAGAAAATTAGGCGGCGAGGTCGTGGGTGTGGGAATGATAGTCGACCGCTCCAACGGCAAGGTCGATTTCGGCGTGCCCCAGGTAAGCGGCCTTAAGCTGGACGTTGTTTCATATACACCAGAAGAATGCCCGCTCTGCAAACAGGGCATCCCTGTTGTAAAACCGGGTTCGAGAAAAGTTTAATTAACCTCTATAGGGGATAACATGAAAACTCTTGCACTTTTCTTCCTTCTTACAGTGTCCGTAATGGCACAGGTGGAGTTTAACGACTATTTTGAGCCAAAGACTTTAAGGATAGACTACTTCCATACGGGGACTGAGAAAACAGAGTCCATTTCCATGGATGAGCTCAGAGTGGAACCCTTCTTCGGAGGCTCGCACAAGAACCTTATCGATACGTTCGAATACGGCAAGTATATGCTAATGGTCTACGACTCGGCTTCCAATAAGCTCATCTATTCAAGGGGGTATTCAACCCTTTTCAGCGAGTGGCAGACTACGGCTGAGGCCAAGCAAACAACAAAGACTTTCAGCGAAACAGTGACGCTTCCATTCCCGAAGAAGACCATACGCGCTGAATTCCTAAGCCGCGACAGGATGAACAGGTTTCAGAAGAGTTTTGAGTATTACATTAACCCCAAAAATTATTTTATTTCCCCCGAACTCCACAGAAAGTGCAGCACCTTTGAAGTTGTAAAGTCAGGTGAGCCTGAAAAGAAAGTTGACCTTGTCATTATACCCGACGGATACACAAAGAGCGGGATGGAGAAGTTCAGACGTGACTGCAAAAAGTTTGCCCAATACCTTTTTAATACCACTCCTTACAAGGAGAATAAGGATAAGTTCAACGTGTGGGGCGTTGAAGCTGTTTCTGAAGATTCGGGTACAGACGTTCCGGCTAAGAACGTCTGGAAGAAAACAGCGGTTAATACAACATTCTTTACTTTCGACCTGGAACGCTACTTAATGACCAGCGACAATAAATCATTGCGCGACATTGCCGCAAACGTTCCCTACGACCAGATATACATTCTTGTCAATACGGATATTTACGGCGGAGGTGCAATTTATAACCATTACTCTGTCTGCGTAAGCGACAACAGGTTTGAGGAATACATATTTACTCACGAGTTCGGCCACGGCTTTGCAGGCCTGGGAGATGAGTACTACACTTCTGACGTGGCGTATGAGAATTTCTACCCCGAGGGAGTTGAACCATGGGAGCCGAACCTTACAACACTCGTTCACTTTGAAAACAAATGGAAGAACATGGTGGCCCAAAACGTACCCGTGCCTACTCCAATGGGAAAAGACTACGAAAAAACCGTCGGGGTTTTTGAAGGCGGCGGCTACGTTGCAAAGGGCGTCTACAGGCCGAGAATGGACTGCACGATGAAGTCTATTACTGTTAATAACTTCTGCCCGGTCTGCCAGGAAGCCATTGAGAAAATGATCAGTTTTTATTCCGAATAAAAGTTCAGGAATATTCTAAAATATTAAGGAAACAATGAATCAGAAGAGATTATACCGTACAATAGAAACTGTTGCAGCAGGAAAGTTCCAGACCGAAGAGGAAATGCTGGAGACGGTTCTTAATCAGATCGTTTTTAAGGAAGAGGCTGGAATAATTGGCGGCAGGCTCTGGAGGCTTGATGAGGCAAATAAATCTTACAGGCTGTTCTTTCAGACGGGCAACCTTGAAAAGATAACCGAGAACTTTCAGATCTATATAGAAGATTATCCGGTTTTTGAAATGCTGGCCACCGAAAGGACTGTTCTTTCTGATGAGACAAATATGGTTCTGAGAGAGAAGGGAATTTTTAAGTACTCTGTTTCGGGCGTGGGCTCCAAGCAGAAGATGGACGGAAAACCGTATTATGAATATCTGCTGGCATTAAACAGCAATAATATCAACGACGAGCTCAGGCACACGTTAAACATTGTTGCCACCGTCCTGACCTCACAGCTCAAGCAGCGCCGCATAAGTGAAAATGCACAGCACCTAAAGGCCGATATCGACCGTGCAAAGCAGCTCCAGAAGAGCATTCTGCCGGAACATGAATACAAGTTCCATAATTTTGAGATGTTCGGCCTAACGCTTCCTGCCGAGATTATAGGCGGGGATTTCTTTGATTACCTTAAGATCGGCGACGACGAAGAGCGCCTGGGTATTACGGTAGGGGACGCAGCAAGCAAGGGCTTAAGCGCTGCAGCCGAGGCGATGTACGTCTCCGGCGCATTAAGAATGGCAAGCGCATTCCAGATTAAAATTTCGCCGCTAATGAAAAAAATGAATGAGCTTGTGCATAAAATTTTCAGCGAGGCAAAATTCACCACGCTCTTCTACGGCGAAGTTGCTACGGACAAAAACGGGCTTTTTCTTTATGCCAACGCCGGGCATAACCCGCCCATTTTTATTAAAAGCAGTACTTGTGAGGCAACTTACCTGATGCCTACGGGCCCGCTTCTTGGCCCCTCGCCTCACGCGAAGTATGAAACCGAGAACATAAACTTCTCTAAAGGCGACGTGCTCCTGATCTATACAGACGGAATAACCGATGCCGCCAACACAGAGGAGGAATGCTACGAGGAAAAACGCCTGGAGAAAACCCTTAAAGAGGCGATCCATCTTTCTCCAAAGGAAATTGCATATACAATTCTAAACGATGTTATACATTTTTCAAAGGACGGAACTTATTCAGACGATAAGACACTGGTAGTTATAAAAAGGACTGCGTAAAATGGAACTGGCTGAGAAAATATTAAATGCCGGCGTCGTGGGTGCCGGGGGAGCAGGATTCCCGACCCACGTAAAAGCAAAATCCAAAGTTGAATTTATGCTCGCAAACGGCGCCGAGTGCGAACCGCTGCTTCACAAGGATTTTGAGCTCATGGTGAATTTCGCCCCAGAAATCGTCCGCGGCATGCAGCTCATGATGGATTCCACTTCTGCACGAATGGGCTACTTTGGAATAAAATCCAAAAATGCCCTTGCCATTGAAGCCGTACAAAAAGAACTTGAAGGTTACACGATTGAAATCTGTGAGCTGGGAGACTTCTACCCCTCGGGAGACGAGTACGAACTGGTTTATTCGGCAACAAAAAGGCTTATTCCGCCTGCGGGAATCCCTCTTAACGTGGGCTGCGTTGTAAATAACGTTGAGTCGCTCTATAACGTTGCAAGGGCCGAAGAGGGTATACCGGTTACGGAAAAGATACTTACCGTTACGGGCGCCGTAAAAAACCCTTCCACTTTCTTTGCCCCGATCGGTACAAGCTTTGAGGACCTGATTAAATATGCGGGCGGAACAACCATCAGGGATTACTGCATTTTTATCAGCGGCGTTATGATGGGCGGCTTTACTTACGACACTTCGGAAGTAGTGACAAAAACTACCTCGGGGCTCATTATACTCCCTAAGGACCATTACCTTGTAAAAAGAAAGGACCGGACGGATAAATCCAAATACCGCATCGGGAAGTCGGCATGCGACCAGTGCAGCTACTGTACAGAATTCTGCCCGCGCTACCTGCTGGGATATAACATTCAGCCGCACAAGGTAATGCGCTCGCTTGTATTCTCTGAGACCGGAAGCGCGGTATGGAACCAGTTTGCAGAACTCTGCTGCTCATGCGGCATTTGCACGCTCTATGCCTGCCCCGAGGACCTTTATCCCAGGGAAGCATGTGAGTGGTCTAAAAAAGAGATGAGAAGCCAGGGCGTGAAGTACGTACAGACTCACCCGGTTACAGTGCACCCTGTAAAGGAAGGAAGAAGAGTCCCGGTTAAACAGCTTATAAGAAGGCTGAACCTGCAGGACTATAACGTGCCTACGCCTTTTTTAAGGGAGAGCCTGAAGACCGATAGTGTTAAGATATTATTAAAGCAGCACACGGGTGAAAAATCAGTCCCTGTTGTTGATTCAGGTGCAGATGTTAAAAAAGGTCAGCTTATTGCAAAACCCCCTGAGGGAAAGCTTGGTGCAAACATACATGCTTCAATTGACGGAGTAGTGACCAATATTGCTGAGGACTTTATAAGAATTATTGCAAAGTAGTTTCCGTGTGAATGATAATACCAATTAACAGGGTGATAAAATGGATAAGAAGAATTCCATAGGTTTAATAGAATTAACGAGCATTGCAGCAGGAATGCTTGCTGCTGATATCATGCTTAAGACTTCCGATGTTGAGCTCATACTGAACAGGTCTATCTGTTCGGGAAAGTATATGGTCTTAATAGGAGGCGACGTGGCTGCAGTGCAGACCGCGGTGGATGCTGCTTCGGATATGGTACGCTTTGCCGTAATAGACACCTTTGTTATTCCAAACGTACATGAACAGATCTTTCCCGCAATTGCAGGGCACACGGGGGTGGAGATGCTTGAAGCACTGGGTATAGTGGAATCTTTTTCTGTAGCATCTTTAATTGAGGCTGCCGATGCAGCTGTAAAATCAGCAAATGTAAAGCTTATTGAATTAAGGCTTGCCATGGCTTTGGGCGGGAAGGCATTTTTTACCTGTACGGGTGAGGTTGCAGCAGTGACCTCGGCCGTGGAGTCGGGTGCTAAAGTGGCTTCTGATAAAGGGTTGCTGGTTAACAAGGTTGTCATTGCACAGCCCCGCCAGGAACTGCTTAATGACATGATATAAGACAGCTTAAAAAATTGCATTTTTGATTCAAAATTTTCTGCCTTCTTTCGATTATAAAGAAGTAAATATTCTAAACTGGAGCAGAAGAGAGAGTACGGAACATGGCTAAATTTAGATCCGGTTTTTCAGGTACAGTCCTGAGGTTTTCTCTATATTCTTTAGTCTTCCTTCTGCTGCTTTCAGCGCCGATTACGCCCAAAGACCGTTCAAAAACAAAAAACCTCCCAAAGGTCTCTCTTGAGAAAAAGACATTAAAAAGAAAACCTCTGCACAAAACAACTGTAAAGGAGATTTCTTCAAAGAGTGCTTCTTCAAAGAAAAATACACTTCTAAAAGCTCCCGTGCGTAAAATAACGGTGGTGATGGAAAGCCATCCTCCATTTTGTTACATTGAAAACCCTCCAAGACTTGTTACTGAAAGTGAATTTAAGAATTCAATTCTGAAGAAAATAAAAGAAAAACATAACAGGGATTTTCTCCTATCTTTTTATCACCTGGACAGGAAGTCCGGAAAGTACTCCCTGTCTGGAAACGCTGATAAAGCATCTATTGAGAAAACAAAAGATATTCTTTTTCAGGCGGGACTGCTTAAGATTACAGGGTTTGAGATTGAGTTATCAAAGGCAGTTTTTTCCAGCCTGGGAATTGAACCGCAGTACAAAATGTATCCCTGGGCAAGGTGCATAGAGATGATGAAATCAGGATCTGCTGACGCCATACTGACAATTTTCAAAAACAGCCAGAGAATGAAATATCTTTATTATCCTTCAGAGTTTACCGTAGATGAGCCCAATACTCTTTTTAAGCTGAAGGAATCCAATATCACATTTGACGGGGACCTGAAAAAGCTGAAAAAATATGTTATCGGGGTGATAACCAGCACCTCCTACGGAGAGAATTTTGACCGTGCAAGTTACCTCAGGAAAGAGGAAGTGCCTTATACAGAGTCTGTGATCAGCCTGGTTGAAAAAAAACGGGTAAACCTTGGGGCAGGATCCTTAAGCCTTCTGAAATATCTGATGAAGCAGAAAGGTATTGCCGGTAAATTTACACTCTTAAAACCTAACTTAAGTCAGGATCACCTCTACATAGCTTTTTCAAAAGCCAGGAAACAAAAGCAGCTTTCAATGGAGTTTTCTGAGAAACTTTCCAGGTTCAAGAAAACTGATAAATTTAAAAAAATACTGAAAAAGTACGGCGTTACAGTTTCCTAGGGCTGTATGCTGAATAGATTATTTCCATTTTTCTAAAATTAACAATTCAATGAAATTGAAGAATTCCATACTTTTTAAGACAATCCTCATTGTTACAGCCAGCGTGGTTGTGTTCCTCTGCTTATTCGGCCGTTATACGTATACTTTTGAAAAGGAAAGACTTCTCAACGAGACAAAGACGAGGCAGGAGATCAGATTTAAGAGAATTGCCAACAGCCTCGTTGAATCGGTCTGGTCGTATGACAACATCTCAGCCCGGCGTATTATTTCCTTTGATGAAACAAACCAGGATATAATGGCAATCATTATCAGAAATGAGAACAGGGAAATTTTTGAAGCCGTTATAAGGAAAGGCTCCTCTTTATTTGAATATATTTCAGAAAAGGATCTTAAGAGCAGGCTGCCCAAATCAGGCTATATCGTTTCAATGAAGGGGGAAATTAAGCGCAGTGGTGAGCCGATAGGATATCTAGAAGTTTATTTTTCAGAAGAGGAAGTCCAAAGTGAGATCCGGAATATAATCCTGAGGATTTTGCTGCAGACTGTTATTATTGCGCTCGTAATCATTGTTTCGGTTTATTTTACGCTTAGAAGAGTTATCGGTAAGCCGATCAGGGAGCTCAGCCTCAGGATGGAGGAGATCTCAGAAGGCAATTACATGCTGAAGCTTCAAAGGAAGTCCGATGACGAGATTGGCAGGCTCATCGGTTCTTTCAACCGGATGATTGACCGGCTGGAAGTGCAGAGAAGCGAGCTCATGAACAGCGAAATCAAGTACAGGTCAATTTTTGACGAGGCAAGCGACGGCATAGTGCTCGTAAAGGACTGGGAGCTCCTTGAGGCCAACAAAAAAGCCTCGCAGCTCTTCGGAATCACAAAAGAACGGGCGGGCGGGATAAAAATAAATGAGTTCCTTAATTCCGGAGAAAATCCATTTAGCATAAATATCACTGAAATAGTTGAGAAGGCTCTTACAGGCGAGCCCCAGCATTTTGAATGCCGGTTTGCACAATCCACGGGTGAAAAGATCTTTGCCGATGTAAATCTCCACAAGGTAGAGCTTCAGGGCGAGGTGATACTCCTTGCCATTATACGCGACATTACAAGCAGGAAGACATCGGAGGATAAAATAAGGACCTCTTTAAGGGAAAAAGAAATTCTCCTTAAAGAGATACACCACAGGGTGAAAAATAACCTTCAGGTTATCTCAAGCCTTTTGAACCTGCAGTCGGGATTTATAGAAGATAAAATGGCCCTCGAGATGTTCCGTAACAGCCAGGACCGCGTAAAATCCATGGCGCTTATACATGAAAAATTATACAAGTCGGGCGACCTTTCCAGCATTAATTTCGGGGAATATGTAAGAAGCCTCGCTTCAAGCCTTTTTAAGTCGTACCGCGTAAACCACGATTCCATAACGCTTAAGATAGAAATTCCGGGAAATGTCTACCTGGGCGTTGATACTGCAATTCCATGCGGGCTTATTATAAATGAACTTGTGACCAACGCTCTCAAATATGCATTCCCTGACAGGCCTTCGGGTGAAGTGGGGATCCGTTTTTGTTCAGACGGTCAGGTGAATTCACTGGCAGTTTATAACGACGGACAGGAATTCCCCCGTGACCAGGTTGACCTTGTAAATCCGAAGACACTCGGCCTTCAGCTGGTGAGTATTCTCTCTTCACAGTTAAAGGGAAGTTTTCAGTTAAATACTGAAGTAATAACTGAATTTATTGTTACATTTCCGGTAAAAAAATCGTAAAATTGGAAGCATGAAAAATTGATGTAAGTATTATTCTGAGGGGAATATTCTGTCTATTTATTAATTTTCCATAGGAGTCTGCCCTCTGATGGCAAAAGCAAAAATTTTTATTGTTGAAGACGAAAGTATTGTTGCGCTCGATCTGAAATACAGCCTGGAAAGCCTCGGCTACCAGGTTTGCGGCATTGAATCAACGGCGGAAGACGGAGTTAAGAAAATTCTGGAAGCCAAACCTCAGCTGGTGCTCATGGACATTGGTCTTGAAGGTGTTACAGATGGAATTACAGCCGCAGCAGAAATTAAGTCGAAACTAGATATCCCCCTCATATACCTTACGGCAAACTCGGATGAGGCTACCTTAAACCGCGCAAAAATTACCGAACCGTTCGGCTATGTGCTGAAACCCTTTGATGAAAGAGACCTTCAGACCACAATTGAAATGGCGCTCTATAAATACGATGCCGAAAGCAGGCTGAAGTCTAATGAAAGGTGGTTTTCCACGACCCTAAAAAGCATTGGAGACGCTGTAATTACAACAGACCTCTTAGGCAAAGTAACATTTATGAATGTTATTGCAGAAGAACTTACAGGCTTCAGGCTTTCAGAAGCTCTGGGCAGGCCGCTTGAGGAAGTATTCCACATTTTCAACGAAAATACGCTTGAAACGATGGAGCACCCGGTAGCCAAAGTAATAAGAGACGGCGTAATAGTCGGGCTTGCAAACCACAGTGTTTTAAGGTCAAAAACCGGGGCAGAGATTCCGATAGACGACAGCGCTTCCCCTATAAAAGATGAAAAGGGGGCTATTACAGGGGTCGTCCTCGTATTCCGTGACATTAAGGAAAGGAAAACTGCCGAGAATGCACTCCGCCAGTCTGAGGAAAATGCCCGGAATATGATAGAATTGTCTCCTTATGCCATTCTCGTCCATAGCGGCGGCAAATCAATATACTGCAATGAGGCTGCCGTTAAGCTGGTAGGTGCCAAAAGCCGCGAGGATGTCGTAGGGGAAGTACCAATGAAATTTGTGCATCCCGACTACCATAAAGCTCAAGCTGAGCGCATTAGATACATGATGGCTACGGGCGGCAGCGCTCCTATTGAAGAGGAAAAGATAGTGCGCCTCGACGGAACTGTAATAGACGTTGAGGTATCTGCCGGATTCATTATGTATGAGGGTATGCCTGCTATTCAGACCATTATACGCGACAATACGGAAAGAAAACGCAGCCAGGAAGCTATTGCACTCAGCGAAGAAAGATACCGTACGACGTTTGAAAATACAGGGAGCAGTATAGTAATTGTTGAGGAAAACGGTATTATAAGTCTTGCCAACAGTGAATTCTGCAGGACTTCGGGCTATTCAAAAGAGGAAATTGAAGGAAAATTAAGCTGGATTGAAGTAGTACATCCCGATGACCGCGAGAGGATAAGAGGTTACAGGACTGACAGGCTAAGCGATTCCTTTAGCGCTCCGCATTCATATGAATACAAGTTCAGGGATAAGTGGGGGCATGAAAAGTATATGATCAACACTGCTGCTCTGATTCCGGGGACAAAGAGAATTGTAGTGGGAATGCTGGAGATAACCGAAAGAAAGAAAGCCGAAGAGGAAATCCAGAAATCTGAAAAGCTCTTCCGGCTCGTCTGGGAGAACTCTGCCGATGGAATGAGGCTTGCCGACAGGTATGGCAACGTTAAAATGGTTAATGAGGCTTTCTGCAGACTGGTTGGCATGCAAAGATCCCAGATGGAAGGAAAGCCAATCTCAATAATTTATCACGAGGATCTCCGGGGGGAAACTATTTCGGGCTATGTGGAAAGGGTAAGGACGGGAACAGTCATCCCTCACTCACAGCCTGAGATAACACTGTGGAACGGGAAGAGAGCCTGGTTTGATGTAGCCCATTCTGAACTTGTACTGCACGGGCAGGAACTCCTTATTCTCAGCGTTTTCAGGGATATTACGGAAAGGAGAAAATCAGAAGAGAGGCTTGCAAAACTTAACGACTGTATGCTCAGTTTCGGTGCTGATGCAAAGGAAAACATTAACCGGCTGGTTGCACTCTGCGGCGAACAGCTTTCTGCTACATCGGCACTCTACAACCGCCTTGAGGGCGACAAGTTCTGCAGCCTGGGGCAGTGGAATACACCGGAAGGCTTCTGCACCAAAGACGACGCGGCCGGGCACGTCTGCTATGACGTTATTCATGGCGACAAGAATAAGATCTGGGTCATACAGAACCTGGATGAAACAAATTATGCCGACAGCGACCCGAATGTTGTCAAATACGGATTGAAGACCTATATCGGCAAGCAGGTTGCATGTTATGGCCAGCCCGCGGGTTCATTGTGTCTTTTATACCGCGATGACTATGCTCCAAGCCGCGATGACCTCAGGCTTTTGAGCATTGCCGCAACTGCAATTGGAGTCGAAGAAAAACGCAAGCGCGCCGAAGAGGAACTGATACTGGCAAAAGAGGCCGCTGAAAAAGCCGACCGGCTAAAGAGCGACTTTTTGGCCCAAATGTCGCACGAAATAAGAACGCCCATTAATACAATCCTGAGCTTTACATCCCTTTTGAGGTCTGAGTTCGAGGAGAAACTTCCGGATGAAATGGGACAGGTCTTTAAGATTATTGACAGCGGCGGAAGAAGGCTGACCAGAACAATCGACATGATACTTTCAATGTCGCAGCTGCAGTCGGGCAGCTACGAGATGAACCCCAGAAAGCTGAACCTGAGGTCCGACATACTGGACAGCCTATTCAAGGAATTCGAGAACCAGGCGAAGATGAAGGACCTGGAGTTTTTACTCTCAGGCGACTTCAGCAATAATGATGAAATAATTACCGGTGATCCGTATTCACTTACACAGATGTTCCAGAACCTGATTGACAACGCCATCAAGTATACGCAGAAGGGAGGCGTTGAAATTTCTCTCATGAATGAGCATCCGGATGTAACGTCGGTAATCATAGAGGATACGGGTATAGGAATCTCAGAGGACTACCTTCCAAAGATATTCTCTCCCTTTTCACAGGAGGAAACTGGTTACACGAGAAGATTCGAAGGGAACGGGCTCGGCCTGGCACTGGTGAAAAAATATGCCGATCTGAACAGTGCCTCAGTTAAGGTTGAAAGTCAGAAAGGCAAGGGTACAAAAGTTACGGTTACCCTGAAAAAGGATAATAACTGACCCGGTATGGGATCTGTTATTTAACTGTAACATGTATATCTTAATTTAAAATTGTATTTTTTTTGTATAACTTTCGTTAATAATATAAAATTTGGACAATTATAGACATGAAAATTCTTTTCAGCTTACTGCTTGTTTTTACTTTAGCTTTAACCGGCTGCATCAGGCATTCTGATCAGCAGCTTAAAAGAAAGCCGCGCGTAAAAGCAGTTCAGGAAAATTTTAACTTTAAGAAGCTTACGCCTAATTTAATGGTAAACGACGTTAATGAGACGATAAAGTTTTACCACGATAATTTCGGATTTGATGCTGTAGTAACTATACCGGACACGGGGAGGTATAATTATGCAATTCTCTCTAATGGCGAAGTGGAACTGATGGTTCAGAAAAGGGAAAGCTTCAGCCAGGATATGAATATGCCGAGTGACCAGCAGATTGGTGGTACATTTTCCCTGTTTTTTGAGGTAAATGACATAATTCCTCTTTACGACAAAATTATGGCTTCGGGCCTTCAGACGGTAAGGGAACTGCACCAGACATTCTACGGCACCAAGGAGTTTACAACAAGGGACAATAACGGTTATATTCTAACCTTCTCTGAAGCCTCCAAAAAATAAGCCTCTTAAGACATAGAAACATTTGAAAACTGCGGTAATCTTAATTGCTGCAGTTTTTTTTATGCACTTCCTTTTTTCCGGGCCCTTTTTCAGCGGTCCATTTTTCAGAACTGCGCCAGTCTTTCAACATCTTCAATTGTAATTGTCATCAGGTCCTCATCGCCTACATCTGTGAGCTTTGAGATCCTTTCTTCCTGGTTGCTTATTGTCTCGTAGAGGATCTGACGGGCAGTACGCGCATTGCCGAAATTCTTATCGCGCTTTGTGTAAAGGCGCGTAAAGATCTCGAGCAGAAACTGCAGAGCCCCCTCATCAAGCTTGTAGCCCGATTCGTCTGCGATGTTTGCCGCAATCTCAAGCATCTGCCTGGGGGAATAATCTTCAAATGTAAGTATATTCGAAAAGCGGGATTTCAGGCCCGGATTTGAGTTCAAAAAGCGGTTCATCTCATCAGGGTATCCCGCGGTAATTACGGCAAACTGCCCTTTGAAGTCTTCCATCCTTTTTAAGAGTGTATCTATTGCTTCCTGTCCGAAGTCGTTGCCATTCCTGGAAAGTGTGTATGCCTCGTCAATAAAGAGTGTGCCGCCCAGTGCCTGACGGATAACTTCATCAGTTTTAATTGCCGTCTGCCCCTGGTATCCTGCAACAAGCGAGGCCCGGTCAACTTCAACTAAATGCCCCTTTTCCAGGAGTCCCATCTCTTTATATATCCTGCTCAAAAGGCGTGCAACCGTTGTTTTTCCGGTTCCCGGGTTTCCCAGGAAAACAGCGTGCATATTTTTCTCAATAACTGAAAGGCCTCTTTTCTCCCTTAGCTTCGCCACTTTCAGGCCCGAGACGAGTTTCTCGACCGTCTTTTTTACCTGCAGAAGCCCGGTCAGGTTTTTAAGCTCCTGCATGCAGTGGTTCAGCTGCTCTATGTCGCCTTCTACCCTGAAGCTTCTCTTCTCACTTGCGCCGTAAATCAGGCTCTTCATATCCGCAAGTTTTATGGTTCCGGCTTCGGTTTCGGTTCTCCTGGCCTCGGGCATTTCAGACATGCGGAGCATCTGGTTTTTCAGTGCGCTTTCAACAAGGTTTCTTACAATTCTGGCGTTGCCGAAGGATTTATCGCGGTTTCTGTAAAGCGTGTTGTAGTATTTTCTTAAAGGCTCCCTTGCATCACTTTCAAGTGAGAAGCCTTTTTGGGAGACCATGGAAAGCGTTATCTCAAGCAGGTCGTCGGGGTTATAATCCTCAAATGTAATGGTTTTTGTAAAGCGCGACCTGAGTCCGGGATTACTCTCCAGAAAATTTTTCATTTCATCGGTGTACCCGGCGGCAATAACAATAAACTTGTCGCGGTCGTCTTCCATCCTCTTTAAGAGTGTGTCAATTGCCTCCTGGCCGAAATCCTGCCCGCCGCCCGACTTTTTAACCAGGCTGTAGGCCTCGTCAATAAAAAGTGTGCCGCCAAGAGCCTGGTCAATAACTTCCGAGGTCTGAATGGCCGTCTGCCCTGTATAGCCTGAAACCAGCCTTTGCCTGTCGGCCTCAACTAAATGCCCGCGGGGCAGGATCCCCAGGGCTGAAATAATTTCACTGTATATACGGGCTACTGTTGTTTTTCCGGTTCCGGGATTGCCAAGGAAAACAAGGTGCGATAAGAACTTTTTATTCAGATCCTCTCCCTGGCTTGCCAGATACCTGGCTAGCTTTACGGTCTCGGAGATCTCCTTTTTAACGGATTCAATTCCTGAAAGGCTGTTTATTTTTTCCAGAGCACGGCTGAGAGCTTCTTCATCAATCGGGATTGAAACATTTTTCTCCTTTTCTGTTGAAAGGATCGCTTTTATGTCTTCTTCAGTAATCGTCATCATAGCCTGTTTTGACTTTTCCTGGTCGCTTAGCCTGGTAAATCTTCTGCTCAGCTGAAGCTTGGATTCGTTAAAGAACCTGCCGGACAAACGGGCGTTGCCGAAAGATTTGTCGCGCTTCCTGTAAAGGCGCGTAAATTCTTTTTTTATCATTTCAAGGGCTTCTTCGCTTGGAGTATACTCCTCGGCAGAAGCTGTTGCCTTAAATATCTCCAGAAGTTCTTCGGGTGAATAATCCTCAAAGTCAAAGCTGTGTGTAAAGCGGCTTTTTAGTCCCGGGTTGGAATTAAGGAAAGCCTGCATTTCCTCGGGATAACCTGCTGCAATGACCACAAATTCACCCTTATGGTCCTCCATCCTTTTTAAGAGTGTGTCAATTGCCTCCTGGCCGAAATCCTGCCCGCCGCCTGACTTTTTAACCAGGCTGTAGGCCTCGTCAATAAAAAGCACGCCGCCCATGGCTTCCGATACAAGCTTGTCTGTTTTTATGGCGGTCTCGCCTATATACTGTCCCACGAGGCCGGCCCTGTCCACTTCAACGATGTGTCCTTTTTCAAGAAAACCCATCGCCTTAAGAATCTTTCCCAGCATACGGGCTACAGTTGTTTTACCTGTACCGGGGTTTCCCTGAAAAACACAGTGCAGCGTAAAGTTTGAGCTGCTGCTAAGGCCCAGCCTTTGCCTTTCATTCTGAAATTCAAGATAGCTGATAAAATCCCTCAGAGCTTCTTTAACTTTATTTAACCCCGTAAGGCTATCAAGATTCTGGAGCAGAACCTCAAGCGGCTCCTCCTCCTGTGGAAGCGGAAGGTAAGAGTAGTTCCGGTTAACTTTAACGGGACTTATCTCCGGGACGGGATCAGGCTCCCCGGGCAGGGTTTCAGTTTCATCGGGCAGATATCTTGCTTCAGCCGACTGCTCAATTTCAGTTGTGGAAATTAAAAACCAGCGTTCACATACCTTATGTTCATCAATAAGGATTTCAACTCTAGCCTGTCCTTTTTCCCAGTATCCCGGAACCTCAGCCCCCCAGTACTGGACGAAAGTTGCCTCCTCCCAAGACTTATCAATAAAGACGCTGAAGCTGTTCCGGCCTATTTCCTCTCCGTTCAGGTACCAGAGAGCCTCGCCGGAAAGGCTGAAATCCCTCGTCTGGTAAAACGGGTTACTTAGGAGAAGCTCCGTTCCGATAAAGGATGTATTCCGGGCGCTGAACTGTACGAGGTATCTTTTAATTTCTCCGCTTGTGTTGGAGCTGAACGGGAACATTTTAGCATCCAGGAACTCCGCGAAGGGGTTTGAGTGGCTCTTAAAATCTATTCTTTTACGGAGGCTTATAACCCCGTTATTTTTGTCTTCAATTTCAGGAGAAGGCTTTTCTTTGGCGTTTTGAGAATCCTCACGCTCTTTTTCTGCCGGAAGAGGGCTTTCCGGATCATCATTATTCTTTTTACTGCAGAGCCTTAAAAGCTCAACATAAATGGCCTTAAATTCCACATTTCCCCGGAGGCCTTCTTTTAATTTTTCTGCTTTCTGCAGGGCGGGGAGGTATTGAAAAAGAGCAGTCATCGCGCGCAGTTCCAGTATCTGTGCCTTTTGGAGCATCTCTTCAGAAACATTTCCTGATAATTTATTGGAAATGATCTTTCCTGCAATAAGAAGCGTAAACCAGTTCTCGCCAAAGCTGAGCGCCTTTTCAGCCTCTTCAAGCTGCTCTATTCCGGCATCTGCCTTTTCTTCAAAGAGGTCGTTATATCCGGCTGCAATTCTGTACCATCTTTTGCGCTCCTTAAAATCCGGGACATTCTCCCCCGAGACCAGTATGGCTTTTTCCATCTCCTCCAGGGCTTCAAAGTACCTTCCCAGTCCGGCAAGGCTCCTTGCCCGGCTTAAGTAAGCCATCGATAAGAGATATTCCTCGTTTTTAACTGCAACGTCAAGATCGCTTAAGGCTCCTTCGTAAATACTCATACGGCTGAGGAAAAGGCCCCTGTAGAGGTGCGAATTAAAACTGTGTTCGTCAGATTCCACAGCCAGGTTTGCCAGTTCAAGAGCCTTGGCGGGGCTGCCGTTCTCCAGAAGCGCCCAGGCGTGGCAGATAATTGCGCTGCTGTCATTTGGCATTGCCTCGTAGGCCTGTCTTGAAGTCTCAAGCGCCGCCTGAAATCTTCCGTTCCTTAAGTGCCCGTATGCCGTTGCTATGAGCTCTCTTAAGTCAATGGAACCTGTGCCGTTTATATCTTTAATTTTCATATTATCTTAAATTCAAGAATTACTTCGTTTTGGACCTTTTGCGATCTGAGCCGGGCTTTAAGCCTGCTGCTTGAAATGGTTCAGCAAATATATAATATTTTTCTTTAAAAAAACCGGGTTTACCGGGACTTTACTATCGAAAGAAGTCCAAAAGTTATTGAACTGTTCCTCAGGCTCCATTCATGGCTAAATGAAAAAAAAATGTTTAATTTAGAACTTCCTGAAACTTCCTGCGTCTAAATTTCCAGAAGGGTCAAGATTTTAAGCATGGAGGACATATGAAAAGAGTTTTACTGGCTTCAGCATTATTATTTCTCGTTTTTGCCGGCTGCCACGGTTTCGGATTCAACTGCCACGGCTTTGGCGGTGTAAGAGGAAGCGGCATAAGCAGGGAAGAAACACGCTCTTTGAGCGATTTTAACGCGGTTGATATTGGTGGAGCATATGAGGTAAATATCACCTGCGGCTCTACTCCGGGTGTGACGATAAGTGCTGAAAGTAATATTCTGCCGCTAATAAAATCGGAAATCAGCGGAAATACTTTGCATATTTATAATACAAAGAGCATAAACCCGAAGAAAAAGATAAAGGTAAATATTACGGCTTCTAATATTGATGAAGTGGAAACTTCCGGGGCAAGCAACATAACGGTTGAAAACGTAAATAACGACAGGATTAAGCTCGATGCAAGCGGTGCCGGGAAAATGTATCTTTCGGGCAAAACCGGCATGCTGAGGCTAAGCCTCTCGGGTGCCGTGAAAGTGGAAGCCCGTGACCTTCTTGCAGATAACGCCAATGTGGAAATCAGCGGCGCTTCAAAGGCCGAGGTTTACGCCTCTAAGGAATTAAGAGCCGACATATCGGGTGTGGGAAGCCTGGATTACTACGGAAACCCCAAGAATGTGAGAAGAAGCGTTTCAGGCATCGGTTCAATTACTGAAAAATAAGGCGCATAATTTTTAATAAAATGGAATACCCCCTGCCGGGTATTCCTTTTTTTTTGTCCTGTTTTTTTCTTTTGCTGGCTAAAGTGCAATAGGAGAAAATTGAATCTTTCTTAAATTGAATGTATCTTTTGAAAGCAACAATTTCAGGAAAAAACATGGAAAATTTCAGTCCGCAAATAGCTATAATAATGGGAAGCGATTCCGATCTGCCCGTAATGAAAGAAGCCGCCAGTGTCTGCGATCAGTTCGGCGTCATGTTCGAGCTTAAGATCATATCGGCACACCGTACACCTCACATGCTGGCAGAATATGCTACAGAGGCCATAAACAGGGGTATTAAGGTAATTATTGCAGGCGCCGGAGGGGCAGCACATCTTCCGGGTGTAACCGCGGCATACACTCCGCTGCCGGTAATAGGAGTTCCTATTTTAAGTAAATCCTTAAACGGGTTGGACTCACTGCTGTCCATCGTTCAGATGCCTTCAGGCATTCCTGTAGCTACGGTAGCTATCGGGGGAGCGAAAAACGCGGCTCTTCTTGCCATACAGATCCTGGCAGTGGAGGACAAGGGCCTGCTTGAGAAAGTAAAGAATTACAAGAAGAAACTTGCAGAAGAATCTGCGGCAAAAAACAATGCGATCGGCTAGTAACCTTCTCCGGTCCTGAGCAATTCTAAAATAAAGGGCCCTGAATGCCCCATTGGCGGCATTCAGGGCTTCTCATTTCTTTTTCCACATAAAATCAAGATTATCCGCCCAAATTGCACCAGAGGTCCAATTTTATTGTACTTTTTCCTTTTCTTATTGTTAGGAAAATAATAGTTATTGTTAGAAAAATTCACAATAAGTATCCGTCATAAAAACTCATATGTGCCCATTTTGAGCTAAAAATGAGGGGGCGAAAAATGGCACATTAATTGCAAAAGTCATAGCAAACCAAACATAGGTATTAAGATGCATTCAAACATTTTCTCCAATTATCCTCCCAAAGATAAAAGCAATTTAATATCCTTGCTGCAAGAGGTGCAGAATATATATGGTTACCTACCCGAATCAGCTCTGATGGATATTAGCGAATTTCTTGATATGCCCCTGAGCAGGATCTATGGAGTTGCTACCTTTTACAACCAGTTCAGATTAAAACCCCTTGGGAAAAACATCATAAGAGTATGCAGGGGAACAGCATGCCACGTGAAAGGTTCAGCAAACCTGTTATTTGCTTTGGAAACAGCCTTGAACTGCAAGGCAGGGGAGACCACAAGAGATAAGAATTTTACTTTGGAAGTTGTAGCTTGTATCGGAGCATGCAGTATTGCTCCTGTTATTGTTGTAAATGATGACTATTACGGCAGAGCAACCGTAAAGGACATCCCGAGAATCCTGAAAAAATATACTGCTTCAGAAGTCTCATCAGAAAAAATTGAAGAACAAATTACGAGCGAACAATGAAAACCTTTCTGGATAAATGCTGTGATGAATGCTGGCACAGCTTAGAAAAACCGTGCAGCCAATTTGTTACATGCTGCACCGAAGGCCCCCTTTGCCACCATAATTCCGAATGTCAGGAAAAGTTCATCAGCCTGAACAAACAATTGACCTTTAAGGAGCACGACCTTCCTGTAATTTTTATTGGAATGGGTACCTGCGGACTGGCATCAGGGGCGAAAAAAGTTGAAGAGGCTATCGTAAATGAATTAAAAAGACTTAATATCAATGCCCGCATCGTAGCTACAGGCTGTATAGGCTACTGTGCGAAAGAAGTAATTGTAGACATTAAACTCCCCGGACAGGACAGAATTTCGTACTGCGAAATTGTCCCTAAAATTGTCCCAAAGCTCATACAAAGGACAATAGTGGAAAAAGGAGTTTTCAAGGAAAAACTCTTAGGAACCCACGGAAAATCCACTCCTGAAGTCCCAAACATCAACGAAGACCCGTTTTTCAAGCATCAGCTTAAAGTTGTACTTGAAAACTGCGGAATTATCGATCCTGTATCAATTGACGCCTACTTAAGTGTAGGAGGCTTCAAAGGATTTGACAAAGTCCTGCGCCTCATGAAACCAGAAGGCGTTGTAAAGGAAGTCCTGGCCAGTGGACTAAGGGGACGCGGCGGCGGCGGATTTCCTACAGGAAAGAAGTGGGAACTCGCCCTTAAGAATAAGAGCGACGTAAAGTACATCATCTGCAACGCTGATGAAGGCGATCCGGGTGCATTCATGGACCGCTCAGTCCTGGAAAGCGATCCCTACAGGATAATTGAAGGAATGCTCATTGCTGCCTATGCAATTGAAGCCACCAACGGCTATATATACTGCCGTGCAGAATATCCGCTTGCAATTGAAAGGCTGGAAAACTCAATTAAAGAGTGCAGGAAATACGGACTGCTTGGTAAGAACATACTTGGCAGCAATTTCAGCTTTGACCTGAAAGTTAAAAAAGGTGCCGGAGCTTTTGTCTGCGGCGAGGAAACGGCACTTATTGCCTCAATTGAAGGCAAGCGCGGAATGCCGAAGCCCAGACCCCCTTACCCGGCTAATTCAGGGCTCTGGGGTAAGCCGACCATCATAAATAACGTTGAAACCTTTGCCAACGTGCCTGCCGTAATAGCCAGAGGCTCAGGCTGGTTCTCCTCAATCGGTACGCAATCGAGCAAGGGAACAAAAGTATTTGCGCTTTCCGGCAAAATCAAGAACTCGGGCCTCGTTGAAGTGCCTATGGGAGTTACGCTTGAAGACGTGGTCTTCAAGATCGGGGGCGGAATTCCAAACAACAAGCTCTTTAAGGCTGTTCAGATAGGAGGCCCTTCGGGCGGATGCCTTCCTGACAGCGTCATTAAGACACAGGTTGACTATGAATCTCTCAAAACCGTAGGTGCCATGATGGGTTCAGGCGGATTTGTAGTAATGGATGAAGATACCTGTATGGTTGACATAGCAAGATTCTTCCTCTCATTTATACAGAACGAATCCTGCGGAAAATGCGTGCCGTGCCGCGAAGGAACAAAGCGCATGCTCGAAATAATTGAAAGAATTCCAAGGAGCTACAAGAATACAAAGGACAAACTGGACCAGCTGCAAAGGTTCAAGGGGGTTGTTCACCTGCAGCGCCTGGCCGACGTGATAAAAGATACCTCTCTTTGCGGCCTCGGGCAGACGGCTCCAAACCCGGTCCTTTCAGGCTTAAGGTACTTTAAGGAAGAATACGAAGCTCATCTCTACGACAGGAAATGCCCTGCAGGAGTCTGCAAGGAGCTTTTGACATTTACCATAGACAACAGCATCTGCTCGGGCTGCGGGCTTTGCCTGAAGAAATGTCCAAATGAAGCCATTGCCGGAGAGAAGGGGCAGGCACACTACATTATTCAGGATAAATGCATTCAGTGCGGCATGTGTTTCGAAAGCTGCCGTTTTAAGGCTATTGAGATAAACTAATTTTTTCCGATTAAATCGAAATAGTAGGAGATTCTAATGGTTCAGTTAACCATAAATAGTATTAAAGTTAATGCAGAAGAAGGAATGACAATTCTTGATGCTGCAAAATCTGTGGGAATACATGTGCCTACTTTATGCCATCTGAAGAATCTGACTCCCACAGGAGCCTGCCGTATGTGCGTTGTGGAAGTCGAAGGGCAGAGGGGACTCATCCCAAGCTGTGCTTATCCGGTCTATGAGGGAATGGTGGTTGAAACAAATTCCCCGAGGGTAAGGCGCGCAAGAAAAACCATTGTGGAACTGCTCGTTGAAAATCATCCGCAGGATTGCCTCGTCTGCGTCCGCAACAAGAACTGCGAGCTGCAGGACCTCTCCGAACAGTACGGCGTAAGAGAACACCGCTACGCAGGAGAAACCAAAAAACATGCTATCGACGTTTCAAGCCCTTCAATTGAAAGGGATCCTGCCAAGTGCATACTCTGCGGCAGGTGCGTCCGTGTGTGCAATGAGATTCAGAAAGTAGGTGCAATTGACTTTACAAACAGGGGATTTTCAAGCATAGTTACGACCCCGTACAACAAAGGGATCAATGTCAGCGAATGCATACTCTGCGGGCAATGCATACTCGTCTGCCCTACGGCAGCATTGAGGGAAAGAAGCGCTCTTAAAGAAGTGGCATACGCTCTGAACGACAAGAAAAAATTTACCATCGCTCAGGTTGCTCCTGCAGTGCGTGCTTCACTGGGTGAGGAATACAACCTCCCTATGGGCACAAACGTTACCGGACAGCTGGTTACGGGCTTAAAACGCCTCGGCTTCGACAAGGTCTTTGACACAAACTTTGCCGCAGACCTTACAATTATGGAAGAGGGGACGGAGCTGGTCAACAGGATCAAGAATAATAAGAAGCTCCCGATGTTTACAAGCTGCTGCCCGGGCTGGATTAAATACATTGAGCAGAACAGGCCTGAAATGCTTGAACACATTTCAACCTGCAAGTCGCCTCATGAAATGCTTGGCGCCATAACAAAGACCTATTATGCAAAGAAGATGGGGCTTGACCCGAAGGATATATTTGTTGTTTCCATCATGCCCTGCACGGTTAAGAAATTTGAATCTGACCGCCCGGAACTCTCTGAAGTCCTGATGCAGGACGTAGATGCAGTTCTGACAACACGCGAACTAGTCAGGTATTTCAAAATGGCCGGAATCGATTTCAGCGATCTTCCCGAAGACAAATTCGACAACCCGCTAGGGGAGTCAACCGGCGCTGCCGTAATCTTCGGAACCTCAGGCGGCGTAATGGAAGCGGCCCTTAGAACAGCATACCACATACTTACCGGAAACGAGCTTGAAAAGCTTGAGTTTGAAGACATACGCGGACTCAAGGGCATTAAAGAAACTTCCGTAAAGATCGATAGTATGGAATTACATATTGCTGTTGTCAATGGAATCGGAAACGTCGGTCCTGTTCTGGACGAAATTCAGAATGGCACGTCAAAATACGATTTCATTGAAGTTATGGCCTGCCCCGGCGGCTGCATAAACGGCGGGGGACAGCCGATACACAACAAGCCTGAAAAGGTACAAAAGAGAATTAAAGCTCTCTATGAAATAGATGCAGAGATGGCCTGCCGCAGGAGCCATGATAACGAGGCGGTAAAAACCATCTATAAGGAGTTTTTCAAGGAGCCGAACAGCCATAAATCGCATGAAATTCTGCATACTACGTATACCGACAGAAAAGAACTCCTAAAGAACAGTGTCGGTTAAAAGGTACAGCAGGTAGTTTTTAAGTTCAGCTTTATATTGTTTGCATAACCAGGTAGAATCCGAGAGCAATGGGCAAAAGTATTGTAAGCACAATAGGGCAGAAATGCAAAAGATGTTACTCTTGTATCAGAGAATGCCCTGCTATTGCTATCCGGGTTGTCAATGGTCAGGCTGTGGTCATCGGGGACAGGTGCATCAGCTGCGGGCATTGTCTGAAAGTCTGCTCACAGCAGGCAAAGCAGATAAAAAGCGACATTGAGGTTATACTTGAGGATATACTTACCACAGGTAAGGCCGTCGCCATAATTGCTCCGTCGTTTGCCGCCTCTTTTCCCGAAAGCTATACAAAGCTGCCTGCTGCACTTCGTCTTCTGGGTTTTAAGACGGTTGCAGAGACCGCATTCGGGGCTGATCTGATAGGGCAGCTTTATTCCCGGGAAATGGAATCCTTTAATGGCAAGACGATAATCAGTTCGTCGTGCCCGGCTGTTTATAACTATATTGAAAAATATCGTGAAGAGCTGGTGCCGAACCTGGCTACAATCGTCTCTCCCATGATAGCAATGGGAAGATACCTGAAGGCCAACCTGGGAAAAGACATTAAGGTTGTCTTTATAGGGCCCTGTGTTGCAAAAAAAAGCGAGTATATAGACGACGAGGTGTCAGGCGCAATTGATGCCGTTCTTACCTTTACAGAGCTGAAGGAAATCTTCAGGAACAAGAAAATTGAGCTTTCCGGCCTTCCGGATGACGATTTTGACCCGCCGCACTCACATATGGGAAAGGTTTTCCCTCTTGCGGGCGGACTCCTGAAGACGGCTTCTATTTCGAACGACATTCTTGCCAAAGAGACCATTGTTGTTGAAGGCAAGGACAAAGTGCTTGAAATACTCAACGAGATAGCGCAGGGAAACATTAATTCGAAATTTGTTGACATACTTTTCTGCGAGGGGTGCATCAGCGGCCCGGCTATTGACAGTGACCTTAATTACTACTCAAAAAGGGAAAAGGTCATTAAGTATTGCGAAGAAAAGATCAACAACGTTGACAAGCATTTGTGGAAAAGCAACATTTTCAACAGCCGGAATATCAGTTTCAGGAGGAATTTCTCTTCGAAAAACCAGAGAAAGCCGATGCCTTCTGAAGAGAAGATAAAGGAAATACTGGCCCGTTCTAATAAATTTGAAAAGCAGGATGAGCTCAACTGCACGGCTTGCGGCTATGTTTCATGCCGTGAGTATGCCGTTGCAATTGCAAAGGGTCTGGCTGAGGATGAAATGTGCCTGCCGTATTTAATTGACAAGCTTGAAAAAGCCTATGATGAGCTGAAAAATACGCAGGAGCAGCTCCACTCGGCAGAAAAGCTGGCCTCAATCGGGCAGCTTGCCGCGGGTGTGGCGCACGAGATAAATAACCCTCTGGGCACAATTTTACTCTATTCATCCATGCTCAGGAATGAATGGTCGAAGGTCTCGGGCTGCAATCAGTACACGGAAGATCTCAACATGATAATCGATGAGACCAACCGCTGCAAGTATATTGTAGCTAATCTTCTGAACTTTGCGCGTCAGGGGAAGCTGAAACTTTCGAAAATCAATATCTGGGAGCTTTTATCCAAGATCATGAAGGCTTTTTCCATTAATCCGGTCTATAAGGACGTAAAGATAGTCCTGGAAAATACGGCTGAAGAACCGGTTATTGAAGCCGATGCCGACCAGATTAAGGAAGTGTTCCTTAACGTCCTGAACAACGCATTTGAATCTTTTGAGGACAAGAAAGATAAGAATGTATCTGTAAGGGTATTGAGGCAGGAGGAATATCTCGTCGTGGAATTTAAGGATACGGGCTGCGGCATACCAAAAGAAAATTTAAGTAAGCTGTTTACCCCTTTCTTTACTACAAAGAAAATGGGAAAGGGCACAGGCCTCGGCCTGGCAATAACCTATGGCATCATAAAAATGCACAGAGGAGACATTGGGGTTCAAAGTAAACTGGGTGAGGGGACTACATTCACGCTGAAGCTTCCTTCTCATCTTAACAATCAAACTATTATGAACTAAGGAGTTGAATAAATGTCAGTTCACGAAAAAGTAAAAAAAATTCTTCTGGTTGATGACGATATTGATCTTCTTGAACAGCATACGATCTTGCTGAAATCCAAAGGCTATGAAATTATTACAGCTGAAAACGTGGAAGATGGCTGGAACGAGTTTAAGAAAGAAAAGCCTGATGCCGCAATTTTAGACCTTATCATGGAAGAGCACGATTCGGGTTTCATTCTTTGCCATAGGATAAAAAGAGATCCCTACGGAAAAAATATTCCCGTATTTCTTCTTACAAGCGCAACGTACCTTACGGGCTATAAATTCGGCTCCTCTACAAGCGAGGAGAAGGAATGGATAAAGTGCGATGCAGTGCTCAACAAGCCTATAGTTTTTGAAGAGCTCCTTAAAAAACTGGAGCATTTCTTTGAAACTGTGGCCTGATTTTTATATAATGTATATCAATTATTATTCGTAAATTTATCCGGGATAAGTATCTGGCTTTAAATTCATCATCTGTTCTGAAATATGTTCCTAAAATAAAAAAAGGGAAAACAAGTGGAAAACCATAAACCACATGTCCTGATTGTGGATGATGAAAGGGGACTCAGGCTCGGCACAAAGCGTCTTTTGGAAAGCGAAGGCTTTTATGCCGAGGCTGCGGAAAACGGAACCGAAGGGATCCGCCTGGCCAAGATGAACGAGTTTGATCTGGCTATCATTGACCTCAGGATGCCTGATATTGACGGCATCCAGGTGCTCAAGGAGATCCGTAAGGCAAATCCGAATACTGTATGCTTTATTGCAACTGCATATGCAAGTTATGACACTGCAATTGAGTCCACAAAGCTGGGTGCTTACAGCTACATTCCCAAACCGTTTACTCCGGACGAACTCCTTCTCCAGCTCAGGAAAGGCTATGAGAAGCGCCTCTTAATACTGGAGGCCGAAAGGCTGAGAAAAGAGAGGGAGGAGAGGCTCCTGGAGATAGCCTATGAGAAGACAAGATTAAAAACCATAATTGATTCAATTACCGAGGGAGCGCTGGTAGTAAACAAGACCGGTGAACTGGTACTCTATAATTCCAGTGCCCTGAAGTACCTGGATCTTCATGAAATATTTATCGGGGATGTAATCCTCGAAATCCTTCCTGATGAAATTACACAGATCATCAAAAAATTCATTGATTCCGAAACCTACATCCCGAATTCATATTCTACACAGATTGAGCTCAAACCTAACAAAGAGCTGGTTATTGAGGCCACCTGCTCACCTGTTCCGCATGCGGACGGATCGCTGGCAGGCGTTGTTACAGTAATAAGAAATATAACGGAATCCGTTAAGGTTGAAGCCATAAAGTCACAGTTCGTTTCCATGGTGGCGCATGAGCTGAAAACGCCCATTGCAGCCGTAATTGGTTTTCTTAAGATAATTCTGGACAACGAAGTTAACGTTTCACCAGAGCAGCAGAAGGACTTCCTTGAAAGATCCTACACAAGGCTGCAGAACCTGGTTGTAATGGTAAACGACCTGCTGGATATTTCCAGAATGGAACTCAAGAAAACACAGCGCGAAATTAAAGAGCTTGAAATCAGTCAGACTGTCAGATCCATTATCGAATTCCTCGAACTTGAACTCCACAAGAAAAAAATTACCGTCAACTTTCACATCGATTCTCCGGGAACCAAACTCAAGGCTGACCAGAATGAAATTAACAGGCTCTTTACAAACATACTAAGCAATGCTGTAAAATATAATAAAGACAACGGTTCAATTGACATAAGCATCAGCAGCTCGGGCAATTATATTATTACCAGGATTTCTGATACCGGTATAGGCATGACAAAAGAAGAAAAGTCCAGACTCTTCCAGGAATTCTACAGGGTGAAAAACGATAAAACCCGTGGTATCAGCGGCACCGGGCTGGGGCTGTCAATTGTAAAACGCATAGTTGACTCATATGCAGGGAAGATTGAGGTTGAAAGTAAATCCGGTGAGGGCACAACCTTTTCGGTCTACTTGCCGCTCAGCATCAACAAGCAGAGCGGAATTGCGTCTTAGCCCGAAAGGTTTCAGCCGGTATTTTTTTCCTGAAGCTTTAC
The DNA here is from genome assembly GCA_025612375.1 of Ignavibacteria bacterium. NCBI lineage: Bacteria > Pseudomonadati > Ignavibacteriota > Ignavibacteria > Ignavibacteria bacterium. The sequence goes on along the minus strand of JAAXKN010000001.1, from coordinate 390,422 downwards.
TCCTGTAATATTATTTCCCGAAGCATAATTGTCTGAAAACTGATTGTCTGAAGAAGATTCTTTATTTCCGGATAATTGACCGTAATTATAAATCTCACTCGTCCTAAATAATAACTTCTAATAACTTTAATTGGAGAATGCCTATGGCACTGATCGCAATCATTGATGATGATCCGGATATTCTTGATGCCAGTACGCTGGTTCTGGAATCGAAAGGATATGAGGTAATTACAGCTACAAATCCCAACGACGGCTATGGAATTGTACTGAAGCACAACCCGGACCTTATCATCCTGGACGTAATGATGGATGAGCCTGATGACGGGTTCTTCCTTGCACAGAAGTTCAGAAGGGAAAACATCCACACTCCCATAATCATGTATTCATCGGTTTCCAAGACTATAGGAATGGATTATGGCGTAGGTGAAATGGTTCCTGTGGATGACTTTGTAGAAAAGCCGATCACTCCGGATGAACTAATTAAAAAAGTAGAAAAACTTTTGGTCAACCAGGTTAAGGAGTAAAAAAATGCTGGTACTGGAAAAAAACTCGTTGACAGAAGAAGTTGAAAGCCTTGTGGATCAATACGGGACCGAACGTTCAGCCCTCCTCCCGATACTCCAGGCAGTGCAAAGAAAACACAAGTATATAAGTGACTTTGTTCAGCAGGAAATTGCCCGGCTTTTGGATATTCATCCTGTTGAAGTATACAGCGTAGTTTCTTTCTATTCATTTCTTCATTCAGAACCTCAGGGCAGAAACATTGTACGTCTGTGTCAGACAATTGCCTGCGACATGTCGGGCAAAGAGGCGGTTGCCAGGGCTGTTGAAAGGGAACTGGGAATTACTTTCGGCCAAACTACAAGGGATAAGAGGATAACTTTAGAATATGCTAACTGTCTTGGAATGTGTGATCAGGGCCCCGCAATGATCGTAAACGACAAGGTTTATACTCACCTGACACCCGAAAAAGCCATTAATATTCTAAATGAAATCAAATAGGAGCCAATATGAAACTGAACGGAAATAAACCCGCCGCAGAGCGCGAAGGGGCTGTTTTGTTTTCCAGCTATACGCGCGGTTACGGCATCAGAAAAGCTCTGGAGATTGGCCGGGAGAACGTACTCCTTGAACTCAGGGAATCCAAACTAAAAGGACGCGGAGGCGCCGGGTTCCCGACAGCTACAAAATGGATGCTCGTGGCAGCATCAAAATCGGAAGAAAAATTTATCGTCTGTAATGCCGATGAGGGTGAACCGGGGACCTTCAAAGACAGGGTGCTACTTCTTGAATACCCCGAACTTGTCTTTGACGGCATTGTTGTTGCAGGCTTTACGCTTGGAGCAAAGCAGGGAATAATTTACCTCAGGGGCGAGTATGAATATATGCTTAAAGCGCTCGAGGACTATCTTGAACAGATGAGGCTGGATAACCTCCTTGGTGATAATATACTTGGAAACCCGGATTTCAGCTTTGACATCACAATCCGCCTTGGCTCAGGCGCTTACGTCTGCGGCGAGGAAACAGCCTTAATTGAATCCCTCGAAGGAAACCGCGGCGAAGCCAGAAACAGACCGCCCTACCCGGTTAATACCGGTTACATGGGAAGGCCTACTGTGGTAAACAATGTTGAGACACTGGCCAGTGTGCCGCACATTGTGGTAAAAGGGGGAGAGTGGTTTAAAAAGTTCGGGACCGATAAATCCACCGGGTCAAAGCTTTTTTCTGTCTCGGGCGACTGCGAACGCCCAGGAGTCTATGAACTCCTGTGGGGGACAAAAATAAAAGACCTCCTGGAAATTGTTGGCGCAAAGAATACAAAAGCCGTACAGGTCGGCGGCGCCTCGGGCATATGCGTGCCCAAAAGCCAGTTCGACAGGAGCCTGGCCTATGAGGACGCGGCAACCGGCGGTTCAATAATGATCTTTAACGAGAGCCGCAACATGCTGAAGGTACTAAGGAACTTCATGGAATTCTTTGTCGAAGAATCCTGCGGGCAGTGTACTCCGTGCAGGATTGGAAACGTGAAGCTGCTTGAGGGTATCGAAAAGCTGGAAAAGGGAACTTACACCTTCAGCCAGCTGAATAAACTTAAAGAACTCGGCAAAACCATGCAGGTAGCCTCTAAGTGCGGTCTGGGACAGTCGAGCCCGAACGCATTCTTATCCATTCTTGAAAACTTTAAAGAGGAAATATTCAATAAAAATGGTTACGGAGGTCGTAATGGAAAGTAAAGATACAAGCAGGGTACCCGTCAGCCAGAAGCCTCATATTGTTGAAAAACCCAAGGATATCAATACCATAGGCGGCACGGTCTCAATTGAGATAAATGAGAAGAAGGTTTCCGTTCCCCTTGGAACAACTATACTTGAGGCCTGCAGGCAGAACCAGATCCACATTCCTACACTGTGCCATCACGATGACCTTTGCGTTGCCGGCGTCTGCCGGGTGTGTGTTGTTGAGGTAGAGGGCATTCGTACTTTGCAGGCTTCCTGCACGTTCCCGATAACTGCTCCGATTAAAATCCACACTTCCACTCCAATGGTAAGAAAGGCAAGGCGCAATATAATTGACCTGCTCTTAAGCGAGCATTACGGCGAATGCTATTCATGCTTCAGAAACCAGAACTGCGAGCTCCAAAAGCTTGCCAAGGAGTACGGTGTGGATCAGTACAACTTCGGACATCTGGACAAACCCAGATATGAAGTTGACCGTTCTTCAGCCTCGGTAATAAGGGACATGAATAAGTGCGTGCTCTGCAAAAGATGCGTAAGAACCTGTATCGACCTCCAGGAAGTAGGTGTTCTTGAAGCAATTGACAGGGGGCACGAAACACACATAGGCACATTCTTCGATAAGCCTCTTGCCGATGTAATCTGCATAAACTGCGGGCAGTGCATCAACCGCTGTCCTACGGCAGCCCTGCGTGCAAATGACCCTTCGGATGAGCTTTGGGCGGCAATTGATGACCCGAAAAAGCACGTGGTAATTCAGACGGCTCCTTCGCCAAGGGCAGGAATAGGAGAGGAATTCGGCCTGGAACCCGGGCATTCACTGACCGGGGAGCTTAATTCGGCTCTGCGCAGAATAGGTTTCGACAGAGTTTTCGATACAAACTTTACAGCCGACCTCACAATAATGGAAGAGGGCACGGAGCTCTTAAACCGCCTTAAAAAAGCAATCGTTCTTGGCGATGAGTCGGTCAGGCTGCCTCAGTTTACTTCATGCTCACCGGGCTGGGTAAAGTTTATAGAACACTTCTATCCAGAATACCTGGATTACCTTTCAACCGCAAAGTCACCCCAGCAGATGTTCGGAGCCGTCATAAAAACTTTCTACGCACAGGAAACGGGCATAGACCCCAAGGACATAGTTTCGGTTGCACTGATGCCCTGCTCGGCAAAGAAGTTTGAATGCAACCGCCCGGAAATGAGAGCCTCAGGCTTCAAGGACGTCGACTACGGCCTTACGACGCGTGAACTTGCACAGATGATCAAGGAAGCAGGCATTTACCTGCCTGAAATGCCGAAGAGCCATTTCGATGAACCTTTTGGAGATGCCTCGGGAGCAGGACTCATCTTTGGAGCAACGGGCGGCGTTATGGAAGCTGCCTTAAGAACTGTCTATGAACTCGTAACCGGAAGGGAAGTTCCCTTTAAGAACCTGAATATAACCCCATGCCGCGGCTTTGAAGGTATAAAGCAGGCTTCGGTTAAACTTGAAGATCTAAAGGCTGAATACAGCTTCCTGGAAGGCGTGGAACTGAAGTTTGTTGTTGCCCACGGCACTGCAAATGCAAAGAAAGTCATGGAAATGCTGAAGAAGGGTGAACTTAGCGACGTTCATTTTGTAGAGATCATGGCATGCCCCGGCGGATGTCTTGGCGGAGGAGGGCAGCCAATACCGACTTCAGAAGAGATCAGGAAAAAACGTGCAGAGGCAATCTACGCCGAGGATGAAGGGCTCACGCTCAGAAAGTCGCATGAGAACCCTTACGTGAAATATATTTATGAGAACTTCCTGACAGAAGGTCCCTGCAGCGAGCTTTCACATCACCTGCTTCATACTCACTACGTAAAACGCGGTAAATCAATCGCGTGACGTGAAGTAAACTGCTAGAGCCTCAATTGCAAATGAAGGCCGGACATATGTCCGGCTTTATTTTTATTTGCAGGAATTTGAAATCCAAACCGCAGCACCTTTCACGCAGTCCCGGGTGGTAATTTCCGGCATTAATTCTTATCTGTCAAAATCAGCAAAACCGGACTGCGTATCCTATAGTATTATATTCTTTAAATAAACCTGCAAAATTTTTCATCCGGGAGAAGAATTTTAAAATAAATAAAAAAATTTGTTGTGCGAAAGTTGGAATTGCCGTATGTTGCCAAAAAATTTTCCTTATTAAGGCTTAAAACGGATAATGGAACAGCAGTTAGAGGAAGAGCGGGTAAAATTACTCTACCAGATTAAATGCGGCGACGAAGAGGCATTTGAAGAATTCTTTTGCCTTTACCAGCATTCCGTATTCCGTTTCCTTTATCACTATACCAGTGAAAGACAGGCAGCCGAGGACCTGACGCAGGATACCTTCATCAAATTCTGGCAGGTAAGGGAAAAGCTGGATACTTCGTTTTCACCTACTGCACTGCTTTTCAGGATTGCCCGCAATCTTGGAATTAACCATGCAACACGCAAACCGCCCCTGCAGCCCATTTATAACCAGGAAGAACTTTTAGTGACAATCTGCCGCGACCCGGAAAAGGAATACGACCAGGCATTCCTCATGGATGATTTCCAGAAGGCAATCAATACACTGCCCGAGCGCTGCCGTGCTATTTTTATCTTAAGCCGCTATGAGGACCTTGGATATTCAGAAATAGCCGAAAGCCTTCAGATTTCACTTCAGACCGTAAAGAACCAGATGAATAAGGCCATTTCCATACTGAAAAAAAGGCTTAGCGCCCACCTGGATTAGCCGGATTATTTCATCCCGAAAAAGCTTTCCTGCATAGTACTTTTTCCTTCTCAGGGTGTAATATAAGTACAAAATAGAAAGATAATATAAATGAAGTTTTTCCCAAAAACAGTTGATTCGCAGTTTCTGGTAAGGGTCATCAAAAATGAGGTCAGCCTGGAAGAAAGAGAATTCTTCGAAAGCTGGCTGCAGGAATCAGAGGACCATAAGGAGGAATTTGGAAATTTCATTCTCCTTTGGGACAATATCGGCAACGTAAAGCTTCCTGTACCCCCGCCGGCTGAAGAGCAGTTCATGAAAATAAAAAGCAGAATTGCCTCTTTAGAATCTGTAGAAAACAGGAAATCTGAATACCCGTTGATAGTCCCTTCACAGGGCGAAAAAAGCATCAAAAATGCTGAAAAAGAAATAAAAATTGAAGAAAAAATTGCTGAGGAAGAAAAGTGCGGCGCCTGGAAAGAGAGCTGGAGCAGCATATTGTACTCTTCGCTCAGGATTGCAGCTTCAATAGCCGTGGTCTTTTGTGTTTACTACCTTTTTGCAAGGGTAAACAGCCAGGGCGTCAAAGAGCCTGTAAAGCAGGCGGTTTTATCTCCCCGGCTGATTGAAAAGGTCAACCTGAAAGGAGAAAGAAGTACGGTTCTTCTGCCTGACGGCAGCATCGTCTATCTGAATTCCAACAGCAGGCTGGTTTATCCCAAAACATTTTCAGGCCCCAAAAGGGAAGTGGAGCTTCTGGGAGAGGCCTATTTCGATGTGGCCCATAACAGGCTGCAGCCTTTTATTGTAAAGACCGGTGAGACTTATACAGAAGTGGTGGGAACGGAATTCGACCTGAAATACCGCAGGAATAAGCTGAACCTTGTTGTTACACAGGGGAAAGTAAAAGCCTACAAGAACCTCGACGAGCCTGTAAGCGTCCCGAAAGGGGAAATGGTGGCTTACAGTCCGGCAAGCGGCTTCAGCACCCCGGTTAAAGTGGATATACGCAGATATACCGCCTGGCGCAATAACAAGCTTTCATTTGTTCATGCCCCGCTTACAGAGGTCATGAATGAAATTGAAAACTTTTATAACGTGCAAGTCGTATACAAAAATAAGTTCATAAAAAATAAAACTCTTACGGGAATTTTTGAATCAGATTCGCTGGATAATATTCTTTCAATGATTTCGCTTACTATGGATATGGATGTTAAAAGGGAAGGAAAGCTGATAGTTGTTCGTTAAACATTAATTGAGAAGTGAAAAGCAATTTGGGGACACTTTATGAAGATTATGAAGATCTTCTTTTATTATGTCATTTTTCTGGTCCTGATCCTGTTTCAGGATGCGGCATTAGCGCAAAGGTTTGAAGACTCTGAGGATACCGAAGGCCTCAGGGTGGGATCTCTGAACCTGGACGACCAGTCTTCGTTAAATGATCAGGCCATACCTCAGGAAATGAGCATGCCCGGTTCCTGCCTTACGGTGCCGGTTTCTGTTTCTCTTAAAAACAGGGAACTATGCGATTGCCTGCAGACTATTGCCAAAAAGGCAGGCGTAAAGCTGGTTTATAATGACGCCCTGCTGGATAAAGAGCGCATGGACGTGGATGTGGTGGATGAGCCCCTGAAGGATGTCCTTAATATGGTCCTCTCGGGGCGCAATATAGATTTTAAGGAATTTGGCAAAGGCCAGGTAGTGCTCATGAGGAAGAAAACCGCAGCGCTGAAAAGCGGCGCGGTTAAAGGTGTTGTAAGGGATGAAAAAGGCGAGGGCCTGCTCGGGGCCAACGTGGTCCTCCTTGAAAACGGTGCCGGATGCTCAACTGATTTCAACGGGAACTATATCATAAAAGGCGTAAAGCCGGGCCAGTATACAATCAAGGCTTCCTTTGTCAGCTACGAATCCTCCGTAAAGAATGTTACAATCGGTGATGGAAAAACCGTTGAGGTGGATTTTACACTCAAACCCTCGGCTTTCCAGATCGGCGGCATTGAAGTGGTTGGAAAAACCGAGCTGCTGCCAACGGATGTTTCAACAAAGACCACAATCAGCAGCGGCGAGATTGAGCACTATCAGGCATCCAGTATTAAGGATGTGCTCGACCTGGTGCCCGGCGTGCAGAAAACTGAAAACCCGGGAATCGGAAAAACCGGCCAGGTGGCTGTCCGCGGCGACGACACGGACCAGCTCTCGGCGCTTGGAACTCTGGTTGTTATAGATGGATCTCCTGTTTCAAATAATGCAAACATGCAGTTCGACATGATGCACAATGAAAGTACAGGAACTCCCAACGTGGGCGGGGGAGTTGACTTAAGAACAATACCTGCAGATAACATCGAATCAATTGAAATTATTACAGGCCTGCCTTCAGTAAGGTATGGAGATGTTACCGAAGGCGTCATTAATATTAAGACAAAGAGCGGATACCAGCCCAACCGCCTGAAGCTGAAAAATAACCCTGACACCCGTGAAGCCAACCTGGGAGGCGGCTTTAACCTGGGTGAGGGCGGCTTAAGCTACAATTTAAACGTTGCAAGAAGTGAAAGGGATCTGAGGCTCAAGGGTGACGAATATACGCGTATAACCGCACAGAGCATTTACACAACCTCATTGTTTGACAACCAGTTTACCCTTAACCACAAGATAAACGGCCAGATGATCTTCGACGAAGAGCAGCCGAAGGGTGACGTTTATCAGACAAAGAATTACAACCGCGGATTCTCGCTCGGATATTCGAGCTGGGGCAAATACACATTCGATAACGGTACTTCATCTCTTGAATACAATGCCAATATTGATTTCAAGAAAGTAAATACCATGAGGTCAAAGCTTGTTTCCGCCCTTCTGATTCTGGCAAGCGGAGATACAATTTCTTCATACATCGGCAAACAGGAGACCCGCGGCAACGAATGGAATATCGGGGGAAGACTTGAATACAATAAGGTGCTCTTTACGGGTGACGTTGTACACAACCTCCTTTTGGGAACTGAAATCCAGTACGACGCCAATACAGGCGAAGGTGTAAAGCTTGATTCCGTGCTGAACTACTACGGGCCCGAATCGGGTGAAAGGTCCTACAGCTTTAGTGACATACCGGGAGAGTTTCTTACAAGCCTCTATGCACAGGATAAAATGACCTGGCACTTCATCTTCGATTACAACCTGGTCCTTGGCATGAGGTATGAAATGTACCGCCCGTTCCAGTTCAATGCTAAAGGACTCTGGGGAGACGGGGACCTGGTAAAAAGCCACCAGGGGTCCTTCCTGAATCCCAGAGCGAACTTCATGGTGTATTTTTCAAAGTACAATCAGCTGAGGCTGAGCGCGGGTACAACCTCCAAGTCCCCTGCAATGAGTACTATTTACAAGCGGCCTTCATACTATGCATGGAGAAATCCCGTGGACGGAAAGAATTACGCTTACAGATTCGACTTGCGCGCTCCTGAGCTGAAAGGCTACAGAGAGGTCCAGTTTGAAGCCGCCTACGACCACAAGTTTTTCAATTTCCTTGGAACCACTGTTTCAGCTTACTACAAGGAAAGAAGAAATGAAAGCGAAAGCCAGTCGGTCCCTTTCATTAAAGTGCTTGATGACAACGGGGTAAAAAAAGCATACTATATTACCTCATATGACCAGCCGCAGAATATGGGCTGGACAATTTCAAAGGGAGTGGAGTTTGCACTGAGGACGAACAAGATTAAACCTCTTAACATGAACTTTGAAGTTACAGGCTCCTATAACCGCAGTAATACAGGAAGGAGCATAATTAAGTACGACTTTACTCCCGACATAACCAAGGGACAAATCCCTAACTATATGCCTTCAGGCCTGGGAACAGATTCTATGATGGCATTTACATTCTCACCGGGTGACAGCTGGCGAGACAGGCTGCAGATTAACTATTACATGAAATACACACTTCCGCCTCTTGGTCTTTGGGTCACGCTGAGAGCCGAGGAGACGGTATTTGAGAATTCACAGTCCTTCGATTGGGAGTATGAAGATTATAACCTGCTCTCTGAAACCGACAAGTGGACCTATGACTTTCAGCGTTCAATGAAGCACAAGACTCCAAAGTGGCTCTTTAACCTGAGCATAAGCAAGTCTCTTTCCAGGGATGCGGAAATATCGTTTTATGTGAATAATTTCCTGGATGATCCGGCAATCTTCAGAACGCGTACTTCGCTGACTACCGTATCGGAATCCCCAAGGAATCCCGATCTGTTCTATGGAATAGAATTCAGCTGTATTTTGGATGACCTGTTTAACGGAGGCCGCAAATGAAAAATATTTTAAGAATTAGAACAATGATGAAAAGAATTTTACTGCCTATAGCCTTTCTCCTGATTGCGCTGATGCAGGGATGTGCTGAAAAGGCTCCGCTGATGGCTGACGGGGAATCAAAAATGATTCTGAAAGCCTTCTATAATAGTTCAACCGACTCTGTGCCGCACTATATTCCTATGGCCAATGCAAAGGTGATTCTGCAGTGCGAATACGGTGTACTGGTAAAAAGTACAGATGCCAACGGCATCATGGAATTAAACGACCTTCCCTGCGCGGTTTACAACGTGTCGGTAAGAATGCAGCACCCGTCGGACAAATCAATAACTCTGGTGGGAACAAAGCTTTCAGTTGCCACATCAATGGAAAAAGTTGCTGTTGATACCATCATTGCCAAATCTGTTTCCAATTCCGGTATAGCCATAAATGAGGTCTATGCCGTGGGCCCTGTAAGCAACCTTTACTTTTATGACCAGTTTATTGAACTTTATAACTCGAGCGACAGCGTCAAATACCTGGACGGAATGATGGTAATGCGCTTTGCAAGCAACAGCATCAGCGAGGGCCACAAGGGCCCCGGTGCCGATGAAGGCAATGACGGGGACATTGACGGTCCGACATTTATGTTCAAATTCCCTGGCAAATACGGCGAAAAGAATTATCCTTTCCCTCCCGGAAAGTTTCTTGTCATTGCACAAAACGCCATGAACCATAAGAAAAATTACAGCACGAGTGTGGACCTGTCGCATGCCGACTGGGAGTTCTACAGCCAGTATTCTGCTACGGATATTGACAACCCTAACGTTCCTAATCTTATTAACATGCGCCCGGATAGGCCAACTGACTTTATGATTGGGCTTACGGGTGACATCGTGGTAATAGCCAATGGTAAAGACGAGAACTGGCAGGACGGTGTGGATATTTCAACAGTCCTGGACGGTATGGAATATCAAAGGACAACTAATTCCGACAAAACACTGGACTACAGAATTGACAGGGGATCCATTCTCTGCCCCCCGATGTACAGCGGCAGATCCATGCAGAGGAGGGAGCCGGGGGTGGATACAAACGACGCGTCGCTGGACTGGGAAATTATACCCTACCCGACACCGGGATACCAGAAATAATTACGAAATAAAAGATTGCTGCTCTCCTAAGATAAAGGCATGAGTAGGCTTTTTATTAAGTCCTCTTGCAAATATTGAATATAAAGTTCTACTCTGCCTTTTATCTGGGCCGGAATTAATAAATATGATCCTTGCATCATATAAGAAAAACTGAAAGTTAAGAAAAGCGAAAAGTGCAGGAGCGTAAAAATAGATGAAGAAAAGTTTACTTCTAATAGCTGTTACATTCAGCGTGCTTGTCTCTGTTTCAAAAGCACAGAATGTCAGAATGAATTCATTAGGCGGAATTAAGTACGGGCTAATAGACCAGGATAACTCGCTGAACCTTTATGACTTCGGAAAGAATCCTGCCTGGCTTATAAATGACGAGAAAGAAGTATGGCTGAAGATTACTCCTTCATATGACAGGCAGTGGGGTGATTATAAAAGGACGTATGATTCTAAAGAATCCAATGAAGGCGGAATGTCATTTACGGGCTTAAAACCTCTTGGCAAAAATGGCACATTCCTCGGCACAGCTTCCTACAGCTACGAGGAAAGACGCGACATCTACAGGTCAATAAAGCGCAATCCTTATGATGGTTCGGCTTTTTTACCGACCGATTCCACGACCGGGAATTTCAGGTACGACGGGCCTTCTGTAGGTTTTGCCTATAGCTTTGAACTCATGCCCGGGCTGCTATTGGGTGCTGAGGCAAATTACCAGGTGCTCGACGGATTAAAAAATATATACTCCCTTGCAAAGACCATTTACAGGAATGTCGGCGGAAAAGTGGGACTGGCATATTCAGTTTCGGATAACCTTGTTCTAGGCGCTGACTACAGGATCTTCGACAGCCAGGAATCGCTCGAAATGAGAAACGTGATAGCTCAGACTGAGGTTGAAATTTTTAACTTCAGGGGCGAGACTTATTCAACTTCAATAAGAAAATCATCCGTTGAGGAGAAGATCCGCGACCAGGGAAATGGTTTCGGCACACAAATCTATTTCAGGCCTGCTGAGGACCTGGAAACTGCATTGAAGGGGGATTATACCGTTTCAGGAACAAGGGCAATTATGCCTCGCGGACAGAGTATCAAGGAGTTTGAAGAAGGCTACTCCAGCTTTGAAAACTACAGCCTCCAGTTTGAGGCCAGATACCACGTCTCGCCTGGTCTTACTCTGGGAGCCGACTTAATGCATTCCAAGGACGACTCGTGGTCCAAAAATTCGGAGCTTAATCTTCTGCTCTGGAAGTGGAACCTTAAAAGAACTGCCGCAGGCTTCGGCGCCACGTATAACGTTCAGCCTCTGGACCTTCTGTTGGGCTTTGACTATGAAGTTGAACTCATAAAGGCCGACTCCTCAAAATATATTGATACAAAGTTCCTTAACGTTTCAAGTACAAACAGCGTAGTCCGCCTGGGTGCTGAGAAAAAAGTTTATGGCGACATATACTTAAGAGCTGGATACAATTACGGTAAAGACCAGGTTGACCTCATAACCGGGGGAAAGGACGTTGTTCTTAATTCTGCCTCTTTGGGCCTGGGCTTCAAGGCCTTTGGAGCAGCAAATGTGGATTTCATAATGCAGTATGGCAACATGTCCCCTTCGGGCTACACGGACCTTACAAGGGACCGCTTAAGTGCAGCTGCAACAATCAGATTAAACAGTTTTTAACAATTTGGATCCGGTAAATAAATGAAGAATTTTATCCGTTCGGTATTACTGTGCACAATTCTTTTTGCCGTGCCTTTTACAACACTGTTCTCAGGGGACTGGAGAAAAATAACGCCCTCCCCGATGGAGAGCCTGCAGGGAATTTATTTCTTAAATCAGTCAACCGGCTTTGCCTCGGGCGCCAACGGCACCGTTTATAAAACGACCGATGGCGGAAAGGAGTGGAAAGAAATTTACAGGGACCAGAGGGCAGGAGACCTGAAGGAAATATTTTTTGTAAACAGCAATACAGGCTTTATTGCAGGGACGGGTGCCAGGCTCCTTAAGACAACCGACGGGGGGGCGAGCTTTAATCCCGTGGCCATCAGCAATACGACTAATGAAATAAAGTCGGTTTATTTCCAGGATGAAATGACGGGCTGGATACTCATAAGTGAATACGGCATACTGAGGACAACGGATGGCGGCCTGACGTGGAATACTGTTCTTCCACTTACCGGAATAAAGATGAATAAGTTTTCCTTCTGGAATAACACTCACGCCGTTGCCACAGGAGCTGCTGCAACGGATATTTATTACACGGCAGACGGAATAACCTGGGCTAAGTCTTCTCCCGCCCCGTTCGGAGGCTTCAGCTATACGAAATATGACGTAAAGGACGTATATGCGGTGGATGAAAAGAATATATACGCCGCGGGTTGGGGAAGCATCATAGGCATGCAGCCGAGCATACTTATTAAATCTACTGATGCAGGCGCGACATGGCAGTTTTCGGTTCAGGACGCGTCAAACAGGACTTATGAAAATATGAACGGCCTCTACTTTAAGGATGCAAATAACGGAATTGCTGCCGGGGGAGGTACAAGAGGAAGCGTCATAATCAGAACCAGCGACGGCGGCAAAACCTGGATCCCCGTGGAAATTCCATGCGGCACTACTCTGAATGCGGTTTCAGGAGTTGGGGATAACGTTTGGGTATGCGGAAGCGGCGGCCTTATATTGTACTCGCCGGACTTCGGGACGACCTGGCAGCATCAGATGAAAATTCCCGGTGCCTCACTAAGTGCAATTCAGTTTACTTCTGATAAAACGGCTTATGCCGCCGGAAGTGACGGCGCTTTCTTTAAGTCCACCGACGGCGGTAACTCGTGGAATGCAAAATACTTGAGGATAAATCATATTTCCCCTGACATACAGGACATCTTTTTTTTGAATGACAACGTCGGCTATGCATCCTTTAGTTACAGGATGATTGCAAAGACCACTGACGGCGGAAATACGTGGAAAGCCGTTGTTTCTGACACTGCGGACGCCACCACGATTTCTTACGGCATCTATTTCTTTAACGAACTCCAGGGATACGTTGTAGGGAAAGCCGGGACCAAAGTAGATGCAATCTATAAAACTACCGACGGGGGCCAGAGCTGGGATATAAAAACAAATATTCTGCTTGCCAACTTAAAGGACGTTGCCTTCGGGGATGAGAACAGGGGAGCCATTGTTGCCGAGGGGCTTAAAGGCCTTTATACCGCTGACGGCGGAAAGACGTGGACTGCCTCAAAGTTTAACGGAGTACCCTCAGGGAAAACACCTCACGTTCTTAAAATAAGTTTCCTGAATCCGACTGATGCCGTTGCTGTGGGCAATCAGTGCATGTTCAAGTCTTCTGACGGCGGCGCAAACTGGAATTATGTTGCGGCAGACGGCCTGACTGAAAACCTTACAGGGCTCACATTCCAGGATCAGTTAAAAGGCTGGGCCGTTGGATCTTACATAAGCACCCCGAAGAAATTAGGAATTTATCAGACAAACGATGGTGGACAGAGCTGGACGTGGGTTACAGATACTACAGTTTTTACTTCAAGTGAATCTGTAACCGGTGTCACACTGGATAAAGGGGGAAAGCTGTGGATCTGCGGCTCCAGAGGGGCAGTGTTCACAAACAATGCGACAGTGGACGTTAAAAGTTCAATGGATATTTCTCCCTCAAAATACAGCCTGATGCAGAATTATCCGAATCCATTCAACCCTTCAACTGTAATTGAGTACAGGATACCGGAATTAAGCTCTGTCAGGCTTGATGTATATGATATGCTTGGAAGGCTTATAGGCCGCCTTGTAAATGAAACCCAGAATGCCGGTACATATAAGATGACTTTTAATGCCGCGGGACTTTCAAGCGGAATTTATTTCTACTCTCTGAACGTAAACGGAAACATCCTAACCCGGAAAATGTCCGTTATAAAATAATTTATAGGCAGGAAATTACTTTTCTGCCTTTAACAACCGAACAATATGAACTAAGGAAAAAATGCAGCCTCTAAAAATGATATCTGCCGGTTTTATCTGCTTTATTTTAATGCACGGAGGAACTCTTGCACAGATCCCTGAGGGATATGAAAAGGGGCTCTCAACAATAAACAAAAAGGAAATTTATAAGACCATTTCTGTTCTTGCCGCAGACAGCATGAAGGGAAGGCCCTCGGGAAGCAGGGAGAATCTTGAGGCGGCAGATTATATAGCTGAAAAATTCAGGCTTCTCGGGCTTAAGCCTTTATTTACAACACCTAAAAAGGTGGTGCATAAAAGTGCTGAAGGTGAGGATGAAAACAACTTAGTGCCTTTTGAAGATGCTTCTGTAAATGACCCTTATTTTCAAAAGTTCGTGATAAAGAGGTCCAAAATTTCGGACAAAAACAGCCTTTCTGTTACACGGAATTTTCCACAAGGCAGTTTTAGGCAGTCATTTAAGTATCTGAACGACTTTCTCGTCCAGTTCTCTATTCCTGAAAACATCAGCATCTCGGCTCCTGTTGTCTTTGCAGGCTATGGAATAGATAAGGGTGAAAACGGCTACAGCGATTACGTGGACAAAAATGGAAAAAGCCTGGACGTGAAGGATAAAATTGTACTGATAGTAGACGGATTCCCGCAGGAACGTGATACAGCCAGCCTGTTTTCAAAATCCAGGAATGTACTCTACCGTAACCCGTTGAGGAAAGCCGATCTGGCAGAAGAAAAAGGAGCCCTGGCCGTAATTATTGTGAGCTCACCTTTTAAAAATGAGCCTCCTCTAAGCATTAAGTATGAAAAGTTTCTGCACACATTACAGAGGGACATATTCTCACTGCCGGGACAGGAGAAGAAGAAGATCCCGGTAATTTATGCCTCCGGGAAGATCCTGAATGAGCTTTTTGACGGGAATGAGCGAAATCTGCAAGGAGTGCTTGAAGACATAGACAAAGGCCTGAGTCCGGGGTCCTTTGAGTTTGCAAATAGGAACGTGAGCTTCGATATCTCTTTTGATGAAGAGATCTTAAATGCGCAGAACGTTGCAGGAATAATTGAAGGAAGCGACCCCGTCCTGAAGGATGAATTTGTAGTCGTTGGCGCCCACTACGATCATATTGGCCTGGGGCAATACGGATCCGGGATTAGTGAAAACGTAGGGAAAATCCACAACGGGGCAGATGACAATGCATCCGGGGTCTCGGGAATGCTGGAGATTGCAGAAGCATTTTCAAAATACCCCTCCAAAAGGAGCATCCTTTTTGTGGCCTTTTCGGGCGAGGAACGCGGCATGCTTGGTTCCAAATATTATGTGAATGAGCAGCCATTAAAGCCCCTGGATAAAACCGTGGCAATGCTTAACCTGGATATGATCAGCCGTAATGGAAGGAATGACCTGTTCCTTGGCGGGGCGTTCTACAGCCGGGAGCTCATCAGGATTGCTGAAAGGGCCAACGGGAAACTGTCAATGAATTTGTTCTATAACACTGGCCTTTATACAATGGCCAGTGACCAGGGTCCCTTTCTGAGGAAAGGAATCCCGTCGTTGTTTTTCTTTTGCGGTATGCATGAGGATTGTCATATGCCGACAGATGATCTGGAGAAAGTTGATGTTGAAAAAGCAGTGAATGTTACGAAACTGGCATATTTGACCGCGTGGATTACCGGAAATGAAACCGTAAAGCCTGCATTTAAAGAAGTATCGATGGATGAGAGAATTGAAATTGTGCGCGAGTCACAGAGCCGTATGGGAAAGGGCAGGAAAAGTAAGTAAAGCAGTAATTCTATTAATTATCAATTTATTGTATGGAGTAGTAAATGAGGAAAAACATTACCTGTAAGGTAAAATTCTCAGTAATTGTTTTGGCTCTTATCCTGGTATCCCAGGTAAGTATGGCGCAGAAGGCCACCTACGAGGAAGGCAAGCTCTACAAGCATTCCCTGAAAAACGGCCTTGTGGTGCTTACAATGGAAAGGCATACCGCCCCTTTAATTTATCACCAGCTGACTTACAAGGTTGGTTCCAGGAATGAAAGGCTAGGCATAACAGGCATTTCCCACATTGTTGAACATATGATGTTCAAGGGAACAAAGAAGTACGGCAAGGGTGCCGTATCCAAGAAGATAAGCGAAAATTCAGGCGTCTTTAATGCTTTTACAGCAAACGATATGACGAGCTACTATGAGTATCTTCCAAAGAACAAAATTGAACTTGCCCTTGATATCGAATCAGACAGAATGCTTAACAGCACGTTTGCACCTGATGAATTCAAGCCGGAAGTGGAAGTAATAAAGCAGGAAAGAAGAATGAGATCTGAAAGTACCCCTAACGGTATATTTTCAGAGACCATGAACTCTGTTGCTTACGACAGTCATCCAAACCGTGACCCTATTATCGGATGGCCGAGTGACCTGGCCCACATCTCAAGAGACGATGCATACAAATATTATAAAACTTACTATACTCCAAACAATGCTTTTCTTGTGCTGGTCGGTGATTTTGAAACAGACAAAATGCTCGGCCTTGTAAAGAAGTATTATGAAAAAATTCCTAAGGGACCGGAAGTACAGGATATCTATGCGGTTGAACAGCCGCAGAGAGTACGCAAGTCATTTACGGTTAAGCACAGCGATATTTCCGATTGCTCTTTCAGGATGTCATTCCATGCTCCTCTTTATGCTGATTCAGATGCTGCTGCTCTCAGGGTTGCAGGTATGATACTTTGCGAAAAAAGCAGGGATGCAAGACTCTATAAAAGATTAGTCGAAAAAGCTCAGATAGCTTCCATGGCCTCAGGCGGATTCGGAATGACCAAGGACCCGGGGCTCTTCTCAATTGGTGTCGGAATGAAACCCGACAGCAGCATGGACCGTGCCGAAGAGATGGTATGGGAGGAAATTACACGCATGCAGACAGAACCTGTTTCGGACCATGAACTCCAGAAGGTGAAGAACAGGTTTAAGTTTGGTGAAGTTACCTCATATACAAAGAATACAGACATTGGCTCAAGAATAAGCCGCTATGAAGCATTTTTCGGCCATGAGTACCTGGGCGAGTTTTCCAAAAGAGTGCTTAGCGTAACAAAGGATGATATCATCAGGGTTATGAATAAGTATTTCGGACAGGAAAAAGTTACCGTCGGTTACCTGATTCCAAAATCCAAGGACGGCAAAAACAAAAAAGTTGCCGCTGCAAAAGAAGATATCGATGAACAGAAAACTGATACAGATCAGCAGGATATAAACAACCTGCTTCCTGAAAATGAGTTCTATTATAAGTCGCCTCTCGACCTCTATAATATAGTCAGCGGCAACAGTCTTGATGAACTTATTAAGCCCAAGGCAATAATGCCTTCAATTAACGTAATGAAGCTGGATAACGGCGTAACACTCTACGCAATTGAAAACCATATGACTCCAACTCTTACTATAGTCGGACGCTTTGAAAGCGGCAACATTCTTGAAGCGAATGAAGGCCAGAAGCCCGGCATATGCAACGTCCTGGGCGATGTTATGTCAAGAGGTACACAGACTATGTCCTATGACTCTCTTTCAGAGAGGATGGCTTTTGTTCCATTCAGTTTCCAGATCGGCGGCAGCTACAGGGGATTTACCTTCCAGGGATACTCTCTGAAGGAAAATGCTGATGAAATGATGCAGACTTCATTCGACATTGTAGCCAATCCGGGACTCAGGCAGGAAGACCTAGCAAAGGTAAAACCCAGATATGAAATATCTGCCCGCAACCAGATGAAGCAGACCAGCATGCAGGCATTTTACTATATGTACAATAAACTTTATGACGGCCACCCGTACTCAAAGGTAAAGCCTACAGAAGAGACGGTAAAGAGCATTACTCTTGATGACATTAAAAACCTGCATTCAAAATATTTCCGCCCCGAGGACATGATCATCCTCATGGTTGGCGACATGAAACCTGAAGAAATGAAGGCGCTCGTCAACAGGCACTTCGGCCAGTGGAAGAACCCGACCAAGACTCCGGAAACAGTTAAAATTCCCGAGGCTAAGGGACTCTCAGACAAGGAAATTAAAGTGTTCCCTGAAAAGGATTACACCGAATGCACTATCAACCTCGGCTTCAGTCCTTTTAATAACGTTGACCCGGATGAAAAGGAAACAATCTCAGTTCTTAACTATATACTTGCTTCAAGCGCGCTTACTTCCAGAATGGGTATTGAGCTCCGCGACAAGCAGGGCTTAATTTACGGCCTCAAGAGCGAATTCTGGGCTCCTACAGACCACATTGGATACTGGAAATTCAACACTAAAACAGGACCTAAGAATGTTGAGAAGGTAATAACAGGTATTTTTAAGGAAATCAGAAAGCTCCTCGAAAGCGGAATTACCGATGCGGAACTCACTGCTGCCAAAAACCGCCAGTTAGGCCTGCTTCCTTTAATGATAGAGACACCGGATGACGTTGCAAGCATTACTTGGGACCTCATTCTCGACAAGAGACCTCTGGACAGCTTCGACAAGAAAGGACAGAGAATTCTTGCAATTACAAAGGATGATGTGCTGCGTGTGGCTAAAAAATACTTCACACTTGATAAATTTATTCTTGTAGTTGATGGCCCAATTGAGGAACACTCACTGGATCATCTGGTCGACAAATTATAAGTGATAATCTCTTATCCCCGGGGAATAAAACCCCGGGGATGGATTTTCCGGCTTTGAATTATTAATTATTTGAAAAGTAAATTTTTCGGGAGACAGTTTCAGATGAAGAAATTTCATATGAAAAACAAAATCAGGCTCATCTTCCAGTTTATCTTTCTGGGATTAGTTGGATATGTAGCTGTAAGACCGGCTTTTGACAGGGGGTATGCGGCCGACTTTGAAAAATATTGCCCCTATGGCGGAGTCGAATCTTTCATGAGCAAGTTAAGCCAGGGTACTATGGCCTGTACAATGGGCGAGGTGCAGGTGGCCCTGGGTATAGGACTTATAATAGGCGTCCTTCTGGTTGGCAAACTCTTCTGCAGCTTTGCCTGCCCGATAGGTACTGTGACGGAATGGCTTGGAAGGCTGGGCGATAAACTGAAAATACGCCGCGAAATGCCGAAATTTTTGGACAGGCCTTTCCGGGCGCTCAAATACGTTATTTTATTCCTGGCAATGTATTTTACAATGACTTCAAGCGAACTTTTCTGCAAGGAGTTTGACCCCTATTTTGCATCGGCAAACCTGTTCGGCAATCCGGACACAGTTCTTTATTTGTCAATTCCTGCATTTATTCTTGCAGTTCTGGGTGCAGTATTCTTCAGGCTCTTCTGGTGCAAATACCTCTGCCCGCTTGGCGCAATGAGCAACATATTTATGAATGTAATCGGCTCGGGCATCGTTATTATTGCCTTCATCATAGCTAAGTACAGCATTCCCGGCCTGAGCTACACGTGGCTCATTGGCGGCCTGGCAGCCTCGGGTTTAATTACAGAACTTGGTTTCATGAGAAGCTTCCTGAGCCCGATGCCAAAGGTAACAAGAAACATGGACAGGTGTACTTCATGCGGTCTGTGCGACAAGAAATGCCCGCAGGGAATTAAGATTTCAACGTTTGAAAAGGTAAACCATATTGACTGCACGCTCTGCACTGACTGTGTCAATACATGCCCGGTCAAGAATACTCTTTCAATTAACAACAAGAAATCATTAAAGCATCTGGCTCCTGTGGCTTTTGTTGTTATCCTTTTCTTAAGCCTTGGAGCAGCAAGCCAGCTCAACTTTACCACTATAGCCGAGCGCTGGGGAAATTTTGCCTCGGTTTCAAATATTGCTACATATGAGCGCTCGGGATTAAAGAATGTTAAATGCTTCAGCAGCTCCATGGCCTTAAAAGGCAAACTTGAAACCGTTGAAGGCATTGTGGGACTGGATACCTGGGCAAGCGCACATGCGGTCAAGATTTACTATGATCCGTCAAAAATTTCGGAACAGAAGGTAAAGGCTTCCCTGTTCACACCGACAAAGCAGGAAGTCCGCCCGATAAAGGATCCTTCAATAACAAACCTTGCCATGTGGCAGGTTGGGGTTAACCACCTTTTTGACCTTTACGACTTTATTTATCTTGCCAGTGCCCTCAAGCAGGATCCTAATGTCTATGGCTTTGAAACACGCTACGGCGAGCCGATTATGCTTACCGTATTCTATGACGCCTCAAAGACCAACCCTGTAAAAATAAAACAGAAAGTGGAATTGAAGGAAGTTGAGGTTCAGCTTGGAAAGCTCATTCAGAATGTCAAGATAGATTTTGAAGTTCAGGATGACGGAAAACAGCTCGGAAGCCTTTCAATTCCGGACTACAAAAAGCGCATATTCAGATTGTACGACAGGGTATTCAATGATTATGAGACTTACGATAAATCACAGCTTTCAGCCCTTGTCTTCACTATGCCTGAGGCGGCAAGTCCTGCCCTTAGACAGCGCTTCAGCTCTCTGACAAGCCACCTGTCGGCTGATCAGGGAATCGTACGTTTCTCAACCCGCTACCTGGATGCGCCAAGTGCAATAGTTTATTTTGACCCTTCGAAAACGAATGTGGAAAAGATTAAAAAAGCTCTTGTAAAGCCTGTACTGACCATATTTACAAGCGATACTCAGACGAAGGATATTCCAAATCCTTTCCATATTAAGCCTGAGGGCAAGGTAGTAAAAGCTGCGGATCTTGCTGCAGATGAAGATGAAAAGATCTGATGCTGCAGAACTGAGCTTGATATAGATCACAATCCTGAATGATAAAAGAAATAAGAGTGAAACTTTATTGATTTATCATTCAGGTTTTATTAAAATATTTTCAGGAAAAGCCTTGTAGAAAGGCTTCCCCGGAAATCACGACCGATTAAATCGCTGAAATAAAGATGACTCCTGTCAGCTATTCCTCCAAAGGGAGTCCTGAAAATGCCGTCCCGTAAATGTGGGCGGCATTTTTTTTATTTCCTGTTGCCGGCCCACTCTAAACATCATAAGCTTTCTTGTTTAGTCATTTCTTGTTAATTTAATAGTGTTTGTATCTTAACATTACATAGGATTATGATAAGCTTCAGCCAGGCAAATGAAATAATTTATAATACACTGAAA
Source organism: Ignavibacteria bacterium (assembly GCA_025612375.1). Lineage (NCBI taxonomy): Bacteria > Pseudomonadati > Ignavibacteriota > Ignavibacteria > Ignavibacteria bacterium. Next base: position 369,004 of record JAAXKN010000001.1, on the reverse strand, counting down.
ACTCTTCAGCTAAGGACCGAGTATGTCAGCCTTTCTGATGCACAAGGAAGGACACTTGCAGAAGACGTAATTTCAGATGTGGATCTTCCGCCATTTAACAGCTCAGCCATGGACGGTTTTGCCGTGAAATTTGATCCCGGCATCAGAAACTGGAGCATAAAAGGAGAGATTGCGGCTGGAAATTTCAGCCAAATAAGCGCTGACCGGGTCTCGGCTCTTGCAGTTATGACCGGAGCCAGGCTTCCCGGGGGATTTGATACTGTAATACCTGTTGAAGACGTATTTATAAGAGAACAGAATGTAATCCTGAATACCAATGCCAGGCTTACCTTAGGGATGAATGTTTCAAAAAGGGGGCAGGACCTCCTGAAGGGGCAGGTTGCTGTAAGTAAAAATTCCTTCCTTAAAGCCCCACAGATTGCGGCACTTGCTTCCTGCGGAAAAGTGGAAGTTAAGGTCCTGGAAAGGCTTAAAATAGGGGTTCTTGCAACAGGGGATGAACTTATTGACGCTGCTCATGTGCCCGCGGGAGATAAAATCAGGGCCTCAAACCTCTATTCAATCCTGAGCGCAGTAAAAGAGATGGGCATGATCCCGGTTAACTTCGGCATTGCAAAGGATCAAAAAGATGAGATTAAGTCCATAGTCAGTAATGCCCTTGATAACTGCGACGTGCTGGTTACAACCGGGGGAGTCTCGGTCGGAAAATATGACTTTGTAGGGGAAGTTTTAAGCCAACTGGGTATTAAGACGCTTTTTCATAAGATTAATATAAAGCCCGGTAAACCGGTCCTTTTCGGCTTAAGGGAAAATGGCCCGGCTGTCCAGCCTGTTTTCGGGCTTCCCGGCAACCCTGTTTCTTCTTTGGTTACTTTTTACCTGCTTGTTAAAACAAACGTCATGAAATGTTTTGGAAGCAGGGAGATTCCCTTAATTAAGGCCAGCCTTAAAAACGACATAAAGAAAACCGATTCAAAGAGGCACTTTATAAGGGGATATGTCAGTAAGGACGAAAACGGTACACTCTCTGTAAGTTCCGTTGGACTTCAGTCCTCCGGCAACCTGGTGCAGATGAGCATGTCAAACTGTCTTATTACGATTGAAGAGGGAAGAACAAACCCCTTAAAGGGCGAGGAAGTGGAATGTATAATGATATAACTGCCGCAATTTTGTCCGGCGGAAAAAGTACCCGCATGGGGGAAAATAAATCTCTCATGAAGATTGGGGATAGGACCGTAATTGAAAGGGTTAAGGATCTGCTGGATTCTTTATTCAGCAAAGTAATACTCATTACCAATGAGCCTGAAGAGTACGGCTTTCTAAAGCTTCAGACATTCAGGGATATTTATCCCGGCAGGGGTCCTCTCTCCGGCATACATTCAGCCCTGAAAAATTCCGGAACAGACAAGTGTTTTATAATAGCCTCAGATATTCCGCTGATGAAAAGGGAAATGATTGAATATCTGGTTAACTACAGGACAGGTAAGATGATTACCATTGCCCGCGCGGGCGGCTTTATTCAGCAGCTCTGCGGCCTTTACCATAAAAGCTGCATACCTGAGGCTGAAAAGATTTTATTAAGGAAAGACCTTAATGAAGAAAGGTTCCCTGAACAGAAAAAAAGAAGGTGCAGCGTTCTTGAGCTTGCAGACAGCCTGGGCGCTGAAGTAATAGATGCCTCGGGCCTGCCTTTTTCTACAGATGATATGTACTACAACATGAACCGCAGGGAAGAGTTTGAATACGTGAAGTCAAAACTGACAGGTGATGCTGGCGTGAGTTAGTTTGTTTTTAGTATTATATTTATCCTTTAAGCTGCGGGAGGCCCCGGCAGGCTGAAGTCCCTTATTTCAGGCTCTCTTTTTCCATTTCAGCAAAGACCAGAATATCATCACCTATAAAAATTTCACCCGGCTTAATTACCCTGGCAAAAATACCTTCTCTGGGCATTATGCAGTCGCCAGTTTTTTGATAAATGGCGCAGTGCGTGTGGCATTCTTTTCCAATCTGTGTAACCTCAATTTCAGCCTCACGCCCCAGCCTGATCCTGGTCCCTATCCCTATTTCAGGGAGGTTCAAGAACTCTGTAGTCAGGTTTTCAGCAAATGCGCCGGCGCGGAGACTGGGGAGTCCTTTAGCCCTCATTTTTTCAATGCTTTCAAGGGCAAGGAGGCTTACCTGCCTGTGCCAGTTACCGGCATGGGCATCCCCTTCAAGGCCGAAGTTTTCAATAAGCCTGGCTGAAGGGACATTCGTCTTTGGAATTCCTTTTTTTGTGCTGATGGAAATTGCGCTTATTCTGCCTTTTTCATTTTCCATGCGTATAGTTCCCGCTTTTGCCCCCGCTTTTGGAGAGTACCTTGATGTCTGTTATTACCATAGATTTGCTTATTGCCTTGCACATGTCAAAAACCGTAAGTGCCGCAACGCTGACTGCCGTGAGGGCCTCCATTTCAACGCCTGTTTTGGAGACGGTTTTTGTTTCTGCAGTAATACTTACAGATTTCTTTGCCTCGTTTAATTCCAGAGAGAGTGTAACATTTGAAATGAATATATTGTGGCATAAGGGGATAAGCTCGTAAGTTTTTTTTGCGGCCTGAATTCCGGCAATTTTGGCTACAGTAAGTACGTCTCCTTTTCCAATTTCATTGTTCTTTATTTTCTCAAATATCCCGTCTGTCAAAAGCACTTCTGCCGAGGCCAGTGCCGTGCGCTCAGTATCGGGCTTTTCTGTAACGTCTACCATCTTAGCCCTGCCCGATTCGTCAAGGTGTGAAAAGTTACCCATATATTTTGCTAGCCTCCGATATTCTTCATCGAATTTTTATTTCCCAGAGCGAGGGAGTAAATGCCGGGGTGCTCTTTTGCTTTATTGCTCAGGGATTCTGAAACTAATTTAATAATTTCACCATCACTGCTGCCCTTACGCAGGAGTTCTTTCAGGTCAATTTCATTTTGCGCGGGATCAAACAGGCACAGCTTCATCTTTCCGTTTGCCTTCAGCCTGAGCCTGTTGCACTCAGAGCAGAAATGCCGTGAAATGGGCCTTATGAAGCCTGCCTTTGCCTTAAAGCCTCTTACCTGGTAGAGCTCGGCTATCTGATGCCTGTCCTCAGTTTTATCCAGGTGGAAGCGCCTCTCTATACTGTTTTTTATCTCTTCAGCGCTTACAAATGATTCCTTCTTCCAGCCGTTATTTTGGAAAGGCATGAACTCAATAAATCTTACAGTTATCTCGCGGCGTTTGAAAAAATCTATAAAATCTGCGGCCTCGGTATCGTTGAGGTTTCTTATTACTACGGTATTGATCTTAGTGTTCTTAAAGCCTTCTTCTTCAAGGGAGAGTATATTTCTGATCACCTGGTCAAGCTTGTCCGAACCCGTAATATAACGAAAAACTTCAGGGCGGAGTGAGTCGAGGCTTACGTTAACCCTGTTAAGTCCTGCTTTTTTCAATGCAGGGAGGTTGCCATGAAGGAGTGCCCCGTTAGTTGTAATTGCAAATTCGAACCCGGTCTGTTTTTGAATGGGGGAGAGCGCTTCGAAAAATTTTATAATATCCTTTCTTACCATCGGTTCACCGCCCGTAAAGCGGATCTTCCTTATTCCAAATTCCGTAGTAAATATTCTGACTAGTCTTAAAAGCTCATCGAAGGCCAGGATCTCTTTTTTATCCAGTTTTTTTGCCTCTTCCATCTGAGGGGTGCAGTAGATGCAGTTAAAATTACACCTGTCGGTAAGAGAAATTCTTAAATAATCATGAATCCTGCCGTATCTGTCTTTAAGCACCAGTGACATATTATTCCCAAAATATCTTACATCCAGAAACTTTATATAATTAAAGAACCAGCAAAGCAGCTAAAGCCGCACCGATCACAATTACAATAGGATGCAGTTTCAGCCAGTAGGTAAGGGCAAATCCGAGCATGATGAAAAGAACTCCCTTCCAGTTTGTAAAGCTGGAAAAGATATAACGGACCATGATTGCCATAATCATTCCGATGACGGCAAACTTTACACCTTCAAAGCTCTTAAACACGTACTTATTTTTTTCAAAGAGGGCGTAGAAATAAGCCGCCAGGCTGATAAGGGCAACCGGCATGAACATATTCCCCAGGTTGGCTGCAACTATTCCCCAGACACCCGCAACTTTGTAGCCCGTATAGGTTGCGTATTTAACAGAGATAGCTCCCGGAACCACTTCCACCATGCCGAGGACCTTAATGAACTCGTTATGGCTGAGCCACTGGTGTTTCTGAACAACTTCGGCCTCAATGAGGGGGATAAGTGAATAAGCGCCCCCGAAGGAAAAACCGCCCACCTTCAGAAAAGATATAAAAAGCTCGAGTAAATTATTAAGCATCTTTTTTAGGGCTGTACCTTTGCGGCCTCAGGTTTATCCTTTGATTCCAGCACCTCATCCACCCAGCTCATACCGGCCATTGTGGAAGGGAGTCCCAAAGTTGGCAGTGCCAGCATTACAGCATGCCTGATTTCTTCACAAGTAGCCCCGGCTTTAAGGGCTTTCCTGGTATGTGAGTGAACCGCCCCTTCCATACCAGCACCCAGGGAAATAGAAAGCTTAATGAGCGCCCGTGTCTTTTCGTCAAGCGGGCCTGCCTGGTGGACAGCCTCTCCCAGCTTTTCGTATGCTTCGGCAACCTGGGGGTAATCCTCCGTAAACTTCTGGTATCTTTTTGGTATTCCTGCCACTCTAACCTCTGGTTTGTCTTTTGTTAAAATAAAATATAAATCCTCTAAGTGCAAGATTGTGATCTTTTCCTAAGGATAATATTGTCTAATGATGTAAATTACATATGTATTTCAAATTTTTTTCATTTAATTTTCCTTGTCCAAAATGAAGCAGTGCTCTTCGGATTGTCTCAAATCGAAACAGAGCGCCCTTCTTTTATAAAGTATTTATATTAAAAACAATCAATTTGGTTGGCATCAAAATTGAATATTTAATCTGGATAAAGTTTAAGGGAATATTCTACCCATTCTGGAAATTATGAAAAGTCAACTGACACTTTGTTAACAGAAAGACAAATAACATGAGAAAAAACAAAGAAATACTGCGCGGAAAAATTATCCTGGATAATTTTGAAAAACCGCGTCAAGACAGCGGCACGGGTAATAAGCTGATGGCTACAATAGTTTCCACGGGAATTGTATCCTTTTTACTGATTGTAACCATAATAATTACTCTGCCGATAACCGGCCTTTCATACAGCAACCTGTTTGTGTTTTCTTCCATCGTTTCACTGGTGATTTTCCTCTTTGTCCTCTTGTTTAGGTATTTTTCAACCCTGATAATGGCATACCTCTATATCACCAAATACACCGTGGAGAATAAAAGCGACTTCTTTCCTTTTGTTTCCATTATTGTTCCTGTCTACAACGAGGGGAAGGTGCTTGAAAATTCAGTTAAATCGCTCCTGGAGCTGGATTATCCGAACTATGAAATTATAATTGTAAACGACGGCTCGACAGACAATACAAAGGAAGTTGCTGAGGAACTGGTTGGAGTTCATAAAGGCAGGGTTGAAAGTGTCAGGGTGTCTGTCATAAATAAACCCAACGGGGGTAAATCAAAGGCTTTGAATGCAGGAATACAGTATTCAAAGGCTGACTTTGTGCTTTGCATGGACGGGGATTCGCAGCTTTCAACAAATACTCTGAAGTACGGCATAAAACACTTCACGGATCCTTCAATCGGCGCCGTAGCAGGAAACGTTAAAGTCCTGAACAGAAAGAAGATCTTAACGGACCTTCAGGCACTGGAATACGTTGAAGGCCTCAATATGCCCAGAAGTGCTCAGAGCCTGATAAAGCTTGTAAACATAATACCGGGTCCCGTGGGCATTTTCAGGAAGAAAGCCATACAGGACGCGGGATGGTACTCAAGCGATACGTTTGCCGAAGATGCGGATCTGACGCTGAATATAATGGCTGCCGGATGGAAGATCTATTATGAGCAGAATGCCGTCTCCTATACAGAAGCTCCTGAAACCTTAAATCAGCTTCTGAAACAGAGATACAGATGGACAAGAGGCATTCTTCAGTCGATACTGAAACATAAAAGGCACCTGTTTAATCCGACGCTTAATTTCGGCAATTCACTGGTCTTGTGGTCCATGTTCTACGAGGCCCTGATATGGCCGGTTATGAATATATTTGCAAACCTGTTCTTTATTGTGGTTGCACTCGTTTACGGAATGAGTAACCTTCTGGCATTCTGGTGGGCCGGCATTGCACTGCTGGACCTTATGACAGCGCTTTACTGCGTGGCAGTTGAAAAGGAGGACATCCGTCTGGTCCCTTATGCTTTTGTCTACAGGCTGATTTTTATTCTGATGATCGATATTACGAAAGCTATGGCTACAGTTGAAGAGTTTTTGGGCATTGAGATGAATTGGGGAAAACTGGAAAGAATAGGAAATGGATAATTTTGAAAAACAGAGAGGTACAAAATGGAACTGATTCCGATACTGTCATTTATTATTTTGGTCGCTACTATAAGCACCTTTATACTCGCTATTGGAGCTTATATACTGTATAAAATGCGTGAAAGGAAAGGGCGCACCTCGGGCGCACCTGCCCCGCGGTATATAGAAGCCGAGCTCTTTACGCCAAACCAGGCCATGGTGCCTCAGGGCACTCCTGCAATGCAGGCTGCCCCGGCCTACCCGCAGCAGCAGGAACAGTACCAGAGGCCAACTCCTGAATTCAGGCCGGCTGCAGCCCAGCAGACGCCCCAGAGCCGTACATCTGCACAGCAGGCGCGCTCAGGTCAGAACTATCAGGCGCAGCCTGAGGCTGAGTACGAAGAAAATCCGACAAATAAGAAATTCATGAAATATACCTCCGAAGGCTACGTGCCTGTTAATAAGAACAAAACAGGGGAAAACCTAAAGTGGCGATAAAAACTGTAAATAGGATTAAAGTAAATCAGCTTATGATACTGCTGACAGGCCTTGTTATACTGACCGCGGCAGTGCTCATATTCCTATTTATTATAAAAGGTGTTTACGGTAACTATAACATCTCAGAGATCCTGCCTACGAGGGCTAATCTCAGCTTCTTAAGCTCAGAGGGTGAGCCTACGGCCGCCATCTTGTATTCCAGGTATACCGAAAACCTTTTGCCCCAGGGAAGTACCTGGCTCAACGACAACATCAATACATGGAAAAATTTCCTCAAGGCCTCGAAGATTAAAGGCGAAGTAATAAGCGACCAGGCTATTGAACTTGGAGAACACTTTAAGTACAAGCTCCTCATACTGCCGGGGGCAAAATCCTTGAGCGACAGGGAAGTTTCACAGATCAAAAGATTTATAGAAAAAGGGGGCAGCGTCTTTGCCACCAGCGGAACCTCCTCGTTTTCAGATAACGGCAAGTGGAGAGGCTGGGATTTCTTCAGCGAGGTTTTCGGCCTTAAATTCACCAAGGAGATTACGCCTGAGGAATATACAAAGATCCATACCTTGAGAGGCGGCCTTCCGCTTACGGCCGGCATACCTACAGGCTATACGCTCAAGATTGCAACCTGGGACCGTCCCATGGAGTGCGAGATCCTGGACCCGAGGACCGTACAGGTAAGTTTCTGGTATAACTTCAGAACTGAACTGGGACTTGTAAGAGAGGAAGTAAGTAAAAGTGCCGGAATTGCCTATGGCACCTACGGGCGCGGCAGATTCGTGTGGATGGGTTTTGAACTGAACTCCGTAATCGGCCAGAAGGAAGATTACATCAACTTCGGCAGACTGTTCCAGAATTCAATTAACTGGCTGACCTATGAGCCGACGGCTTTTGTACGCGACTGGCCCGACAACCATGAATCGGCAGCCGTTATTATGCCTTTTATCGGTGCAAATGCATACAATGTGCAGAACCTTTATGGCATTATAAATTCCGAAAAAGTGCCCATGACGTTTTTTGCCGATCCCTCGGCTGTAGACGAACACAGGGATATTCTGAGTAATTTGCACAATTACGGCGAGCTGGGTTCTATTATCGACCTGGGATACCTGGCTTCTGTAAACGACACGGTTAATAAGCTCTACGATTACAATACGCAGCTGAACCATTTTAACCAGTCCAAACTCAGCTTATCAAGGCTGCCGGGTCACGCCGGAAAGGGTGCCGTTCCGCTCTACGGCCTTTATGACGATAATTCCGTAAGAGCCCTGATTGACGCGGGTTACAGCTATATAATGACAGATTCACTGACTGACAGGTCGGTGCCCAAAACAATTATTAAAGGGGACAAAAGAATTGTTGCCTTTACCAAGACTGCAAGGGACGACTACGAGGTCATAAGGAACTACGGGCTTACTGAAAAGGAATTTCAGGTCTATACGTATGAAGAGGACGTAGACAGGCTCCTTTTTGAAGGGGGGCTTTACATCTTCAAGATGCATACTGATTTTCAGTGCCAGCCCCAGTACGTGGATGTTGTAAGAGAGCTCATAAGGTATATGAGGCAAAAGAATATATGGATAACAACCGCTCCACAGGTCAGGGACTGGTGGCTTTCAAAGAGCAATCTTGAAGTAAATGCAGAAATGAGGAGTGCAAGAAGGATTGCCGTTGAAATCTCAAACCCCGGCAATATTCAGGTGAAAAACGTGATCGTTCAGGTTAACCTGAACCGGGATATGGCTAACATTCAGCTCTCATCTGATATATTTGGAACAAAAATACCCAGATACAGTTTTGACAGAAAAAACCAGGTGCTGAGATTAAAAATTGAAAAAATCGATGCCGGTGAGGCTTTTTCATATTTTGTTGATTTTGACAGTCCTTCAATTTAATTCCTGGGCTGCCAAAACAAAAAATAAATGAAAAGCACGCCAGGCGTAAGTGAGGCTCAAATGAAAAATATTTATTTACATATTACAGGTATAATCTTCCTGGCTTTTATGCTTGGAGGCTGCGCCGATTCGACGAATTCACCCGATAAACTGGCTCCGATTCTGGAAGTCTACAAGCCGGGCGTTAACGACACAGTGACAGTCGGTAAACAGGCCATAAGCTATGCCGCTTCAGATGACCAGAGGATAGCTTACTTTGAGCTTTACGTAAACGGGAAATTTGTCAGCCACGTCGATCCTAACTCCGACGGGACAAATCCTGTAATCTACTGGAATGTGGATTCGACACTTACAAACACAAAAGTAAGCTACTATATAGTAGCCTACGATGACGGCGGAAACTCGACAAAAAGCAAGGAGATAACAGGCGTGTTCATCTCCGAGAGCCATGAGCCTCCAAGTGCACCGTCGAACCTTTCATTAAGAAAGTTTGAAAACAGTAATACTGTTTTTAATCTTGCATGGACTGATAATTCGAATAATGAGGACGGTTTTGAATTATGGCGGAAAGACGGACAGGACGGGCAGTTCCATATAGTATATACGGCTATTCCGCGCAATAATACTACAGCCAACGACCAGGTGCCTTCTGAAAGCGTGACTTATTATTACAAAGTCAGGGCTTACAGAGACACGATCAAATCCGAGTTCAGCAATATTATCGGTACAACAGGCTCAAACAGCCTGATCCCGCACCCGGTAAACCTTACTGCTTCGGCTTCGAAAACCGGAGTAAAAATCGACTGGGTCTTTCCTGCTGCTGCTGAAAGCATTCTGGGATTTGAAATTGAACGCAAGGGCTGGGGCGATTATTCCCAGCTTGCCATCCTGCTTCCCAGCATCAGTCATTACGAGGACACAAAACAGATGAATGCATATCAGATTTATACCTACAGGATCAGGGCTTTTACAGGAGAGGGAAAATCTGACTGGTCAGATGAGATATCTGTTACAATACCAAAGGAATAACGGATTTTTGGGAAAGTGCCGGTTTAATTCAGTACTTGTTCACTCCAGGTGTGAGTTGCCCCGGCAGACTAATTTATGACATTAAAAACAGACATATTAAGAATTTTAAACGGACTGAAGGTTCCTTCTTTTATCGTGGATAAAGACGGAAGAATTCTTCACTCGAATTCTGAAGGCGAATTCATCAGGCAGGAATACCAGAGCCTGCAGAATATTTCAGAACTTTTTAACGCTGAGAGCTCCGCGATAATTAAGCAAAAGATCTCGGAGAGCATAGAATCCTTAAAGACTATTACAACAGGGGGGCTGGTTCTTTCTCTTGGCATAAGAGGAAGAAATGAAGCCGGAGTCTCCATTTCTTCATTTGAGGATGAAACCCGCAGCGCTTATGCCGTATGCACTTTCCAAGTACTGGAAGCTGAAAGAAATTCTGAAAAATTTGAATTTAATTTCTCCTCAAAGGAATTTAAGGAGATAATTAAAGATGAAGCCCTTAGAAAAGTTTTTGATGAAATTAAATCTTCTTTTCCTTTTACTTTTCTGGGCAAAAGCAGAATTCAAAATGAAATTAACAGGCTGGATGAGTTTTTCTGGCTGAAGGACCCGGAAGGCAGATATATACTTGTCAACCTTCTCTTTGCGCAGTTCCTGGGCCTTAAGCCCGGGCAGCTAGAAGGAAAGTACGAAAAAGATTTTGTGCCCAGGCACTTCAGCGAAATGCTTCTTTCGGTAGATAAGTATATAAAGGAAACTGCCAATACTGTAATAAGAAACGGATTTCCTCTTTACCAGTTAAATGGCGAGGCCGCACGAATAATTGAGCTTCCATTGTGCGACCTGGATAACAAGGTTATTGCTACCTTGTGCGTTTCACAGAAAAATTTTTCCGCAGGCGTGCTGAAAGATAATAATTCTGAGCTTCTTGAAAATGCGCTCAGGTGCCTGCCGAAAATGGTAATAATTGCGGACAAAGACGGAATAGTTAAAAGTAAAAGCGGAGAGCTCTTAGACTTAAAAACCCCGGGGCTCGATCCCGGAATGCCCCTCGTACAGTATATGCCGGCAGGCCTGGGTCCTGAGGCTGAGAGGTTTCTTAAAGGCGGGGGCCCGGATAAGCTGGAACTGAAGAAGGAAATTACAACCGGCACAAAAGTAATTCCTTTTGTTTTTAACTTTAGAAAAATTTATAATTACAGGGGTAAACCGGAAGGGTTTTTGCTTTTTATTGAAGAGGACAAGAGTCTATCAGCTAACAGTAATACAATAGGGAATAAGGAAAAGATGTACGAAATCTTAATGCAAACAAGTCCTGAACCAATGTTCGTTTATGACATCGAAAACCTGCGTTTTTTAGATGTGAATCAGGCTGCACTGCAGGTATACGGTTATTCCAGACATGAATTCCTGCAGATGGATCTGACGGATTTGTATGCCCCGGAAGACATTCAGACACTTTTGGATACTTCCAGTTCCCGCAATAAAGAGGGTGTTTTTACCGGCCCCTGGAGGCACAGAAAAAAAGACGGATCTTCTCTCCTGGTTGAAATCAGCAGAACCACATTCGATTACCAGGGGAAAAAAGCACACTTCAATATCGTAAGGGATGTAACGCAGAAAGCAGAGCTTGAGAAAAATTCCCAGTTCTTTAATGCTGCATTTAATACCATAAGCGACCTTATATTTATTACCGACCCGGAAGGCTTTATAACCAAAGTTAATGATTCTGTTACCAGCGTTCTGGGATACTCCAGGGCCGAACTGGATATGCGCCCATTCCTTACGCTGGCCTCTGACAGATACAGGGCTGAGATAAATACTTCAATTTTCTATTCAAAGTCACAAAAGCCGGTTAACCTGGATGCTGAACTAAAAAAGTCCGACGGCTCGCTTCTGGATGTAAGCCTTTCTGCAATTCCTGTATTTGACTACAATGAGCAGGTGAGCTCATTTAGCGTTGTTGTAAGAGCAAAAAAATCTGCCGGAAACAGCAGGGAAGCCGAAGTCTCCTATACGGGAAATAAAAAGCAGACGGAGGATGCTTTAGCTAAAAAGCCCCATAGCAGCATCGATCCAGGATTTTTGTCGAGCATGTTCCATGAGATCCTGACGCCGATGAACGTGATACTTGGCTTTATTCAGGAGCTTACTGAAAACATTGAGTCGCCGACACAGGAACAGAAGGAGTCGATAGATATTATTAACCAGAACAGAACGCTTCTTATGCAGACCATGGATTCCGTTCTGGAGTATTCGCATATTGAACAGAACAGGGTAGATATCATTCCGCAGAGGGTATTCTTTACCGAGATCGTGGACGAGCTACAGAAAGACTTGAGCCGGGTTATGTCAGAAAACAAAATCATGTTCAACTACGGGAAAATCTCTACTTCCCTGAACTTTGAGACCGACAGGCACCGCATGGAATCTTTCCTGGCAATGTTTATGAAAATGGCCATGCGTATTACAAAGGAAGGGAGTGTTTTTATTTCGGCCTACCAGTACGACGACCGCTGTTGCCTCATAAGCTTAAAAGACAGAAGAGGATCCATTTCTCCGTATCTTCTTGAAAACATAGCTGAGCTCTTTACGGCTGAGGAACAAAATATAAAGAAGGATTTCGGAGTCTCCAAACTTACCATACGCCTGGCGCGCCGCCTGCTTGAACTGCTTTTGGGAAAAGTTGAAGTAGTAAAAAGGTCCGGCGAGCCTTCGGAATTCGGGTTCCTGTTCCCGCTTGTTTATAAAAAGCCGGATGAGAAGGGGGATGAGCCGCAGGCCTTTCAAAGTGCACATACAGAGGAGAGTTCCAGGCAGGATGAGGCTCAAAGAAGAGATTATGCCCCACAGGCTTCTTCGGTTAACGAAGAGGATATGGATATAATTGAAGAGGGTGAGATTACAGGCGGCCTTGAAGAGGCTCTTAACCAGGATGAACCGGTTAAGGTATTTGACCCCGATATAAAGGATGGCTTTGCAGGCTCTGTTACTTTGCCCAGGGCAAAAGCAGAAGAAAAGCCGCATACAAAGATTGACCTTGCAGGCCTGCAGTGCCTCTATGTCGAGGATCAGGTCGATTCACAGATACTCTTCAGGGTGCAGATGAAAGACCTTAAACACGTGGATGCAGTGGCCAGCTTTGAGGCTGCCCTGCCATTGCTTGAAGAGAATAAATACGATTTTATTGTTATGGATATCAACCTTCAGGGGGAATATAACGGCCTGGATGCCTTGAGGATAATCCGCCGCCTGCCCGGATACCGTAACGTCCCGGTTATTGCCGTTACGGCATATATTCTTGCCGGCGACAAGGAGAAGTTTATTGCGGCCGGGTTTAACGGCTTTATCTCCAAACCGGTCATGCGCGACAAGGTTATGGAGACGCTGGAGAAGATCATCTGAAATAAAACTTCATCGGAAAGAGACTTCATAAATCCTGATATTTCATAAACCCCGCCTTTTAGATCTTTATGGCGGGGTTGCCCCATGCAGTATTTCCCGGCTTTTGCCTTTCTATTGACACCAATCATTTCATTTTTCTTTTAGAAATAAACGTGTCAATATTGACAAATAACATTTTCTTTTTTAAAATTACCATACAGATGTATGGTAATGTTGTATAAATAGAAATAGACATACATTATCCTTCTATATTCAAGAAATACAGTTTGCAGGAGGAGCGTCATGCCGCATAATAGTCTGACAGAAATTCAGAAGAGGATACTCGATTTCCTTATAGAGGAAAGAACCACCAGGGGGATAGTGCCTACGCTGGCGGAAATTGCAGGAAAGTTCGGCTATAAAAACCGGGCTACAGTTCAGCAGCATCTCGGAGCCCTTGAAAAAAAAGGGTATATAAAAAGAAACCCCAGGCTCTCGCGTTCAATAGAAATAACACTTGAGGATAAGTACTTTGTACCCAGGCCCGTGCTGGGAGAAGTTGCAGCGGGCAACCCGCTTACAATATATCCCGATGCCATAGATACGGTGGAGCTTCCTACAATTGCAAGGATGCCCAGGGACTCATTCCTTCTGCGCGTAAAAGGGGACAGCCTTAAGGATGCCTATATCTTCAGCGGAGACTATGTTATAGTTAACCCCAATATAACTCCTGCCGACGGGCACTTCGTGGTTGCCATTCTGGACGGCGCCGCCGTGGTAAAAAGGTTTTACAGGAAAAGTGACCGGATTGAGCTGCATTCGGAAAACCCTGAATATGCTCCTATAATCGTCCAAAAGAAAAGCCACGTCTTTAAGATCTCGGGCGTTGTAGTGGGGGTTTACAGAAGCATGGAAAAGAAGACAGCATGAAGAAGAAGGAGAACCTCTGATGCCAAATACCTATATCGGAACAGCCGGATGGTCATACAAAGATTGGGTCCCGAACTTCTATCCGAAAGGACAGTCGGCAGGCTTCGACTGGCTTGAATTCTACAGCCGGTACTTCAACATGGTTGAGGTCAATGCAACCTACTACGCTTACCTGAGCCCCAAAGCGGCTGCAGGCTGGGTGGAGAAGGTTGAGAAGGCCGATAACTTTCTTTTTACCGTAAAGCTGCACCAGGATTTTACACACGCAAGGAAGTTTGAAGGGGCAAACATAAAAGCCGTTCAGGCGAATCTGGACATTCTTGCCGCTGCCGGGCGCCTGGGAGGACTTCTCATACAGTTTCCTTATTCATTTGCCTTTAACTCTGCGGCACTTGAGCACGTAAGGCTCTTAAACGACATCTTCGGAGGCTGTAACCGCTTTCTGGAAGTAAGGCATTCCTCATGGAATAACGAGGAGGCATATCACTTTCTGCATGAGCTGGATATCTCGCTTTGCACGATTGACCAGCCGCAGCTCGGGCGCTCAGTTGCTTTTGAACCGGTTATTACAAACAGCCGTGCTTACTTCCGTTTCCACGGGCGCAATACGGAAGCATGGAAACAGTCTGTGAATAACTACGGGAAAAGTCAGACCTATGAGCAGGCAAGTGAAAGGTACAAGTATCTTTATTCGCCGGGCGAGCTGGTGGAAATTGAAAATAAGATAAAAGAAATCTACGACAGTGTGAAGGATGTTTACGTTGTAATGAATAACCATCCCAGTACCTATGGGATTGTGAATGCTTTTGAAATGATGCATATGCTTAGAGGAAGGAATAAGATTACGGTGCCTCTGAATGCCTTAAAGGCGTTTCCGAGGCTTACTCCAATAGCTCTGGCAGGCTGAGAAAATGCGTACAATATTTCACCTGGACTTAGATGCATTCTTCATATCGGTTGAGCGCATACTCGACCCCTCTTTGGAGGCAAAGCCCGTTATCGTTGGCGGCGATCCGCACGGAAGGGGAGTCGTTGCCGCCTGCTCCTATGAGGCAAGGCGCTACGGCCTGCATTCGGCCATGCCTATACGCGATGCATTCAGGCTCTGCCCCCAGGGAATTTACCTCCACGGGCATCACCAGGAGTATACAAATTATTCCAGGGCCGTAAAACGGCTTCTGGAAGGTTATGCGCCCCTTATCGAGCAGGCTTCAGTAGACGAGTTCTATATGGATTTTACCGGATGCAGCGGGACTTTCGGGCCTCCCCTCGTGCTTGCCCGTATGCTTCAGGAGAAGGTCTTAAGTGAGCTTTCGCTCCCGTGCTCAATTGGAATAGGAACCAATAAAACAATTGCCAAGGTTGCCTCGGACTTTATGAAGCCCCGCGGAATTACCTTCGTCGTACCCGGAATGGAGAAGGAATTCTTAAGACGAATGCCCGTCGAGGCTCTGCCCGGGGTCGGAAAGGTCACGCTCAGAGAGCTTAACAGCAAGGGATTTTATAAAGTGGGGGATATTGCAAATCTTTCGGCGGACTACCTGACGACAGCCTTCGGCAAGCACGGGCTTGACCTGTGGAATAAGGCCAACGGAGGGGGGAACGACTGCCTTACGGTTGCATCTGAAAGAAAAAGCATATCAAAGGAAAATACATTCAGTGAGGACGTCTCGGATAAGAAAAGGGTGGAGAAGGTTCTCTTTGACCTCAACGGGCAGATCTGCCAGTCGCTCCGCAATAAGCAGTGGCAGACGTCTACCGTGAGCATTAAGCTCCGCTACTCAGACTTTAATACAGTCGTAAGATCCAAAACAATCATTCCGACCGATGACGACCAGGTGATCTTTAAGACGGCGCTGGACCTTTTTATAAAAGCCTGCCAGAGAAGAGTTGCAGTGCGCCTGATAGGCATTCACTTAAGCAACTTCTGCGAATCTGCCGAACAGGAAAGCCTTTTTGATGCCGATATATCAAGAAGAAAAAGAATGCTCTGTGCTGTTAATGAGCTCAGGGATAAATATGGCTATACGGCCCTTGCCATCGGAAAAAACTGATACGGAAAAACTGATACGGAAAAACTGATACGGAAAAACTGATGTTGTCGCTTCATAATCATTCATATTATTCTATTCTTCAGGGTACAATACCCTTAGACGAGCTTATTGCGCACGCAAAGGCTTCAGGAAGCACCTATGCTGCCCTTGCAGACAGGAATAATATGTACGGGCTCATACAGTTTGCAAAGAAGGCCCTTGCTGAAAACCTTAAGCCGATACTGGGGGCACTCATTGATGATCCGAAGGATCAGGACATCAGTGCGCTCTTTATTGCAAGGAATAATGACGGGTATTCGCAGCTCTGCAGGCTCATTACGGCAAGAAACCTGAAGGAGGACTTCTCTCTTGAGGAGGTATTCAGTACCGACCTCAGGAATCTATACGTCGTCTCGTCTTCCCTGAAGCTCCTTAGCAGGATCAAAGGCTGCGGCTGCTGGAAAGAAAACATCTTTGCTGAACTCATAGTAACCGAAAGGCATAAGAAAAAGACAAGGGCGTTGTACGATTTTGCACGGGCTAACGCCCTTCAGGTTGTGGCCTCACACCCGTCTTATTTCCTGAAGCCGGAGGATTACCTTCTGCACAGGGTGGTTACGGCTATAAGATTAAATTCCACTCTCCATAATCTCCCCGCTGAAAGCCTGGCCGATGAGGAATACTGCATAAAGTCCCCGGAGGAAATGAAACAACTGTGGAAGGCTCTGCCCGAGGCCCTGTGGAACGTTGAGCAGATTGTAAGAGGCTGCAACGTGGAGCTTGAGCTGGGAACCCAGAAATTTCCGGTGTTTTCCCTCCCCCCGGGAGAAACCGCATTCTCATACCTCTGGAAAGTTGCCTTCCGCGGCCTTGAGGAAAAATATAAGCCTATTACGGAAAAAGCCATAAAGAGACTTCAGCATGAACTGGAGGTAATTGAGGAGTTAAACTATGCCGATTACTTCCTCATTATCTGGGACGTAATAAGGGAGGCGCGCAAAAGAGGCATGGTTTCCATCGGGCGCGGCTCTGCTGCCAACAGCCTTGTATCCTATTGCCTGGATTTTACACAGGTGGACCCATTATATCACAACTTTTATTTCGAAAGGTTCTTAAACCGCGGGCGCAAAAGCCCGCCTGACGTGGATCTTGACTTCTCCTGGCAGGAAAGGGACCAGATCGTAAAATATATATACGATAAGTACGGCTACGGCAATGTGGCAATGATTTCCACTACCGTAACCTTCCGCGCCCGCTCTGCCTTCAGGGAAGTAGCCAAGGCCTTCGGCATCTCCGGCGAGGAGATCTCACGCTATAGCAAGTTTATACCATGGACAAGCGCCGGGAACCTCATGAATATTGCAGAGAAGTTCCCTGAAACAAAGTCCCTTGATTTCAACTCTGAACCATGGCGCTCCATAATCCGTATTGCCGTGCGCCTGGCGGATTTCCCCCGGCATCTAAGCGTCCACCCGAGCGGTATCGTTATAACAGCCCGGCCTATTACGAACTATGTGGCGCTTGAATATGCAAAGAACAAGGGGCTGGGACTCATAATTACGCAGCCGGACATGTACTCAATAGATGAGATGGGGCTTGTAAAAATTGACCTCTTAAGCCAGCGCTCACTTGGCGTGCTCAAAGACACACTTTTAAGGATAAACGGCAGCCGCATAGATACCCCCCAGAATGCACCGCGGGTTTTCAGCATAAATCCGCAGAAATAAGGCGTTTTTTAACCTGTAGGCTAAATTCCTACAAAACTTTCAGAAACATACCTATACCCACGGGGACCTAAATAGGCTATTTTGTTACATCTGTTATTGATGCATTTAAGTTTTTGATATTATGAAAAAGGAGCAAAATATGTTGTGGAATTTCTTTATACTATTTTTTCTTTGGCTGATCGGGATGACCAGTTCTTTTACTCTGGGCGGTGCAATCCATTTACTCCTTATACTTGGCGTAATAACTGCCAGCAGGGAATTTATCAGGGGCAGAAAGGAAAAACTCTTCTGAAAATCCTCAGAATAGCCGTATTTAAGAAACCGTTGAGATATGTAAGATGAAAGACACAAAGAGAAAGGGATGAAAACTCTTGAAAGCTACAGATTAAACAGATACGACTCCATAGCCCGGGTTCTGACTGAGAACAGGGCTGTTGTTGCTCACAGCAGGGAACTCTCCTTTTCCACTTCAAAATTATGTAAAATTATAGAAGACATCAGAAGAAAGCAGAAAGAATTCAGTCTTCAGCTCCAGTCAGGGCACCAGAGGGTACTAAAGCTGAAAGATGAACTTACAATGATCCTCTCGGCTGTAGCTATGGCCTTATCGGCATTAGGTAAAGAAACGGAAAACACGGAACTTATGAATGCCTCGAAAATAAGCCGGAAGGAGCTTTTCAGCATGAATGACGATCTGCTGATTGCAAAGGCTTTGTCTATATACAATCTTGCAGAAAGATACTGCAGGGAGCTAAAAGAATACAATATCAGCAGGAACAGCCTTCAGTTCCTGAAAAGCAGGACGGGGGAATTTAGGTATGCCTTAAATGAAAACTGGGCAAAACACTGCTTCCTGAACTATTCCGTCATAAAGCTGGATGAGCTGTTTATGCAGGCTGATGAAGTTCTGGAAAATATAGACGGCTTTGTTGAGGTCTTAAGCACCAGCTATTCGGAGTTCAGCAGGGATTACTTAAATATCCGCTATACAAGTAACAATTAAAATCAGTAACAAACAGGCACTTTCCTCTTAATCCTGAAACTCACTAAAACCGAAACCAAGATAATTCAGCTTTCCGAATCCGCACTGATAGCCTACTTTAATTAAATCGGGATTACCCTTTATTCTAAAGGGCACCATGTTGCCAAGGACAGAAAAATTCTTCTGGTTGGATTCGAGCATGAATTTCGGTTTTAGCTTCTTTGTAGTCTTCTCATTGGCGTAAATGTAGTTCCTGTCCCACTGGAAGAATATGTAATCGTTTGCTGGCAGAGAGTTGTAAATGGATTCGTACTTTCTGCAGAGGTCCTCTTTTATGAGTTTGCTTACCACGCGTATGTCGTCCCTGTAAGTATAGTAAACATTCCTCAGGACGTTTTTAATCATCTTTTTACCGGGCAGCATAAGAGGGGACTTGGGTACAAAGATTATGTCATCCCTGAACACAGGTTCCTGTACTGTTTCAACTCTGCTTATCAGGAAAGTTGTCTGCAGCTGCCCCTTCTGAATTATAATTTCCTTCTCCGGCAGCTTGTCAATAATGTAATTGTTTATATAGTCGTTTAACAGAGGGAAAGAAATACTCAGGTGCGCATTGTTGCTGCGCAGGAAAAGAGTCTCTCTTTTATGGAATACATTCTCAAAATGCAAATTGAAGGTAAAAAGCCCGAACGGTTTATCCGTTGCCCGGTAGCCTTTAGACTGCAGATAGCTCTTAAATTCCGGAGTTTCAAAACCGAGAAGATTAGAAATTTCCCTTGAAACAAGCGCATTATAATTATACGGGAATTCTTTTTCCTTAATGGCCTTCAATTTTAATACTAAACGCATAACCCTCTCATTTTAGCAGAATAAACAGAATTGTAATAACTAAAATATCAAGCTAAAATATTTTACAATTATTATCAACCCATATAAAATATTTGTCCCCGGGCAATTAAGCCCACGCGCACGCGTGCCAGGTAAGAATAAAGGCAAAGAAGAAAACTAAACAGTAAAACGGGTATAGTAAAACTGTTTAATATCTTCTTTGCCTCTGGCTTTAGGACATTGGAAGCAACTTCTTTTTATATACCGGAGCAAGGCTTTCCGTTGTGGAAAGGTGCTCTTTTACGTTCTTGTTAGTTCTTCTGAACTGGGTGAATATGTACTGCGCAGTACGAATGCTCCAGTGATCCGTCTTAGCCAGCTCATTGTATGAAGGAACATAAATATCGTTGTGCTGACTAAAATACTTTCTATAGGAATACAACTCCATGTGTATCCGGATAAAGTACAGTAAGAATACCCATATGAGAAACAGCCAAAACAGTTCCATAGGTAACCTCCCTCCCAAATGATATTTCTTTATCTCTGGCTAATTGATTGGAAAATATTAGCAAAAAAAATATGCCCTCTGAAAAACAACGTAAAATTATTTAACAAAAAATCTGTTGGCGTATAAAATAAAAAAGGTGTAAGAAAATTATAACCTTGTTAAAGGAGTATGTCCCTTTTAATAATTTTCTTCAGCGTGTGATCATTCAATCCTGGGCTTGATAAAGAAGTTATTCTGTGTCTGGTCGTTCACATCGGTATCTAATTATAATATAAAACTAAATTTCATATACGCAAATCAAATAGCAAAAAAAATGGTCACCGGAATAGCTCTTTTTTTTGTGGGTGCGGTACATGAGTTTTGCAAATAATTGTGAGGCTGGGCATTGCTTTTATTTAGGAGAACTGTATGTATAATCTCAGTTGCTTTCGGGAATTGAAAAGTAGAATGTAGAGCCCTTGCCCTGTTCGGAATCCACCCATATCCGGCCCCCGTGATGCTCTACTACCTTCTTGCAGATTGCAAGGCCTATGCCTGTGCCCGGATATTCACTGCGCTCGTGCAGGCGCTGGAAGATGACAAATATTCTTTCATGATAATCGGGCTCAATGCCGATGCCGTTATCCTGGACAGAAAATACCCAGTCCTTATTCTGGAACGAACAGCTGACTTTTACAACAGGATTTTCATGGTTGTGGAATTTAATTGCATTAATGATGAGGTTGGAAAACAGCTGCTCAATCTGCACCGGGTCAGCAGCAATTACAGGCATCTTTCCGAAGCTTACAGTTGCCTGGCTTTCTTCAATAAAGAGCCTCAGGTTTGAGAGGACCTTTTCCATAACCGTCTTAAAATCAACCGGCTCAAAACTTTTTGTCCTGGCCGAAAGCCTTGAATAAAGCAGCAGGTCTCTTATCAGGTGCTGCATACGCATGGCGCCTTCGACAATAAATTCAATAAATTCATCTGCACTTGAATCGAGCCTGTTGCGGTAGCGCCTTGCAAATAGCTGCGTGAAGTTAGAGACCATCCTGAGCGGTTCCTGCAGGTCGTGGCTTGCAACATATGCAAACTGCTCCAGGTCCTTGTTCGAACGCTCGAGCTCGGTTAAGGTCTGCTTTAATTCCTCTTCTGCTTTTTTCCTCTCAGTAATATCCAGCACTGCGCCAAGGACCTCCTCCAGGCCCCCGGCTTCATTTATTACAGGCTTGCTCTTGCAGAGGACATACTTCTGTGTCCCGTCCGGAAGCTGCAGGCGGTATTCTGTTTCATAGGATTTGCCGCCGTCCATAGGGAAGCCAAGGGTCTTTTTGAAAAGCGCCAGGTCTTCTCTTTGTACTTTGCCGGCGATTTCTTCAAGCGCGGGGCTTTCATTTGAAGGCTCCAGTCCGAAAATCCTGAAGAGTTCATCCGAGAAGTTAAGCTTGTTCTCCGGTATATTATACTGATAGCTTCCCAGGTGGGTCAGCCTCTGTGCTTCGGCCAGCAGTTCCTCTTTCTGCCTGAGCGTTATTTCAGTCTGCTTGCGAACAGAGATCTCGTGCATGTTATTGCTGTAGAGCTGAGCATTGAAAATGGCGAGCGCAATTCTGTCGGCTATGTTCTGCAGGAAAAACTGGTCTTCGAGAGTATATGGGTGCCCCGGTTCATCTCTTGAAATATCCATTGTTCCAATGAGCTTGCTTTCCACCCTCAAAGGAACCATTAAGAAACTGAACGTTCTGTAATCTTCTGAATATGGAAAATATTCTTTCTCGCGCGCTGCAATGAGTTTTTCCTTTGTAACGTTCGGAATGAGCACGGGCTTTCCTGTATTAATTACGTAACCGGCAAAGCCTTCGTCTATAGCCTGCGTTTCCGACTCAAATATGTTCCGCAGGAGCCTGACCTTCTCATAGTCGGAATGATAAAATGCAGCGGGTGTAATCCAGTTGTTATCATCCGATGTAAGACGTATGATTGCCGCATCGCCTATTAGTTCTGCAGTATATCTGACTGCAACGTCAAGCACCGCCTGATAATCCAGCGTGACTTCGTTCAGCCTCTGCGAAATACCGGCAAGTGCCTCTGCGCGGTATTTCTGGTTGTAGATCTGATTCTCGGCCTTTTTCCTTTCCGTGATATCGCGTACGACACTGATTATGAGAGTCAGCTTCCCGGCTTCATCATAAATAGGGTTCACGTAATGTTCGGAAATAAAGATCTCCCTGTTTTTCCTCCTCAGATGAAATACAGTTTCATAAAAGCCTTTTGTCTTAAGAGCCTCGTTGGATTCATCGGTGAAGCGGTTATGCATCTCCTCGTTTACATGAAGTATTCTCATGTCCTGTCCGTCAAGTTCGTGCTTTTCATAGCCTAAAATCTTTTCAGCCGCCTTATTGCAGTCGATTATTTTCTGTGTCGCAGGATCGATAAGAAGCACGGCTTCATTAAGGCTTGAAAAAACGCTTTTAAGTATCCTGTTGGACTGTCTGAGTTCTGACTGCGAGCGGATCTGTTCGGAAACGTCGAGCAGGCAGACAATTATTCCGCTTACTTTCCCTCTGTGGCCGAAAAGGGGAATAAGATCCCAGTTCCAGAAATTGGAATCTTTTCTGTTCAGCCCCGGGGCATACAACGGGCGTTCATGTATATAGAGTGGCTTTTTAGCCTTAATTACCTCATTGAAAAGCTTACGGTCCTCTTCGCACCTTACAAAATCAAAATAATTTTTTCCCGTGAATGCCGCGGCCTCACAGGAGAAAATTTCGGCAAAGGCCTTATTTACGTTAATTATTGTAAAGTCATTTTTAAGATAAATAAACAGCAGGTTTGTATTATCGGATATTGTCTGAAGCAGCAGGTTGGTTTCCCTTAACGAACTTTCATTTTTTCTGCTGTAGACGAGATAGAGGACAATTAACCAGATAAGTAAAATTTCTATCCAGCGGCTTACAAGAGCAGTTTCGGACCTGTACTCAGAGCAGGTATAAATATCTGTCAGTATAAGTACTGTGGTTACCGAGGCAAGTGTGTGCGTATATGACCTGGGATATTTCCAGAATATCATCAGTAGTGGAAATATGTACAGCACTCCTACGGAGTAGGGAAGAAGTATGTCCGTTATAAAAATGCATAAAGTCAGAAAAATGGACAAAGCCAGCAAGGAGAGCTTTTTACTATTCTGCTCCATGGTGATCCCTCGTTTTTTAAGCTACGCAATACAGGAGCCTCCTGTTCGTAGTTTTGCTAAAAGTTATGACAATAATTATTTAAAAACAAGGGGGTTAGGCTGATTTGGGCTACAATAGAGGATGTGGTGTCTGAAATTGCGCGAGTCTTTAGGGCTGCTGATAAGTAAAAAGAAAGGCTGGCAGAAAGTAAGGTCATCTTTTTAAGATTTCTTTTTGCCGGCCTTTAACGGATTTGAAAGAATTTTATTTCACAAAGAATTCTATTTCAGGTATCCTCTTGCCTTCATCAGTTCTGCGCAGAGTATTGCGCCTCCGGCAGCACCGCGCACGGTATTGTGCGAAAGAACGACAAACTTATAATCGAAGAGGCTGCATTTTCTGAGGCGTCCGATGGAAACTGCCATTGCCTTGTCTATATTTCTGTGCAGGCGCGGCTGCGGGTATTTGTCCTCTGTAAAATAATAGATCGGGTTTATGGGCGCCAGCGGGAGATCTAATTCCTGGGGTTCGCTATGGAAGGCTTTCCAGCATTCAATAATTTCTTCGGCTGAAGCTTTCTTCTTCAGGTTTACCTGTACTGTTTCCATATGCCCGTCAAGAACGGCAACGCGGTTTGTCTGCGCGCTAATTTTTATATCCAGGTCCTTAACCGAGCTGTCCTGCAGGCTTCCCAGGATTTTTAGCGGCTCCGACTCCAGTTTTGCCTCCTCACCGCTGATGAAGGGAACTACATTGTCCAGTATGTCCAGGCTGGATACGCCGGGGTAGCCTGCTCCCGAAAGTGCCTGCATAGTAACAACATTTACAGCCTCAAGCCCGAAATTATCCACAAGGGGTTTTAATGCAATAACCATACCGATAGTGGAGCAGTTGGGGTTTGTTACAATTGCACCCTCGCCGTACTTCTGGCACTTTATGAGTTCCAGGTGGCCCGGGTTGACTTCCGGTATGAGGAGCGGAACGTCAGGGTCCATGCGGTGATTCTTTGAATTGGAAACTACAATGTAGCCCTTTTGGGCTAAATCGCTTTCTATGTGCCCGGCAACCGAAGAGTCAAGAGCCGAGAAAAGAAGGCGGCTTTCCAGACCGGGTTCACACTTTTTTACCTCCAGATCCGCAACGCCCTCAGGTATCGGGCTTGGAAGTATCCAGTTTACCGCGTCCTTGTATTTTTTTCCCGCCGAGCGGTCGGAAGCGGCAACTTCCACAAGGTTAAAATAAGGATGATTTTCCAGCAGCTGAATGAATTTTTGTCCCACGCTGCCCGTAGCGCCAAGAACACCAACGTTAATTTTATCTTTTTTTACCAACTTAAACCTCTTGTAATATGTCGATTAAAATTTCAATACCGGTCCCGATAACAGAATCCTCAGGCAAAAACCTGGGGGTATGAAGACCGTACCTGTTATCCCTGTAAGTCCCGAGCCAGAACATAAAAGAAGGGTAGAGGTGTGAAAAGAAACCAAAGTCCTCTCCCGTCATTTTATATCCGCAGTCAATAAATTTATGCTTTTGTGAAAGCTTTTCAGACAGTCTGCTGAAAAGCTCCTTATCTACAACAACTTCGCTATAGAGCGAACCCTCATCAATTGAATAAGTCACGCCTGTTTTCTTTTTTATCTCTTCAAGAGTTGAGATGATTTTCCTGAAAAACTCCACATTCTTCCTGCTGTCAAGGGCCCTTATAGTGCACTCGGCTTTTGTGAAAGAGGGGATTATGTTTCTTGCCGTACCGGATTCAACTCTTCCGTAGCCGAAGATAATCTTTTCTTCTGAACGCCTGAGTTCACTTTGAATTTCGTCAAGAAACATTCTTAAGGCGTCAAAGGAATTTATCCCGTTTTCGGGGAATGCCACGTGGGCGCTTTTGCCGTGAATGACCAGGTCAAGTTCATAGGCTGATGCAAAAAGAACGCCTGAAGTGGATGCTATTGTTCCCAAAGAGTATTCATCTGTTACATGGAGGGCAAAAGCCTTGCTTATATTAAACCTGCCGAGTATGCCCGAGTCAATAACTTTCTTTGCCCCGCCGCCTCCTTCTTCACCCGGCTGAAAGAGGAAGATCATGTTCCTTTTTGGCTTTACCCCGGCAACGTGCCTGATAAAGCCGTAGAGTATGGATGAATGTACATCGTGGCCGCAGGCATGCATGAAATTGTTTCTTGACTGGAATTCCACCCCGGTGTCTTCCTTAATCGGAAGCGCGTCAATGTCAGCCCTGAACAAGAGGTAATCGCCGTCATTGACCGTGTACTCGACAACAAGCCCTGTTGCAAGCGGCTGATGTATGACCATATTGTCCAGTTCCTGCAGGTTATGCTTTAATATATTTGTGGTCTCAAACTCCCTGAACATCAGTTCCGGTGTCTCGTGCAGAACGTGGCGCATTTCAATTGGCGTTAACATTTTTAATCCTTCAATATTAATCCTCACTGTGTGAGGGTATGCTATAACTTAAACTCCTTTACCAGCGCATCAACTGCAGCCTGCTTGTACTCTTCGCCTATCAGGCCGGAGATGGCTATTTCCGAGGTGGTGACGAGTTTTATGGGCACATTCTGAAGAGCCTTAAAAAAGCTTGAGGCCACACCGATTCCCGAGCGCATTCCTATTCCCACGATTGATACTTTTATATTTCCCGTATGATACTCAACATCCCAGTCCTTCAGATCCGAGAGAACTTTACTCAGGGCCGCCTGAAGATGTTTTTTCTTGCTCTCAACAATTGTAAAAGAAACCACCAGGTGCGCCTCGGAATTAATTATCGAAATCATATCGACGTTCAGGGCTTCCAGGGCAACTTTTTCAAATATTCTCCTTACCAGTGAATAGTCCACCGGCAGGTGCTTTATGAAAACCTGTGTCTGGTTTTCCATCAGGCTGCATCCTGTGACTACAGGCTGTTCAATAATTATATTTTCGTTTGCCACAAAGCTTCCCTCCTCATCGGAAAAAGTTGATCCGCAGTAAATCTTAATGTTAAATTTCTTTGCAATCTCTACAGAGCGGCTGTGGAGAACCTTGGCTCCAAGGCTTGCCATTTCCAGCATTTCGTCATACGAAATATACTTAATTTTTCTTGCACCCGCGTGCAGCCTTGGGTCAATTGTATAAATTCCTGCCACGTCGCTGTAGATCTCGCAGTCGACTCCAAGAGCTGCAGCCAGAGCGACGGCTGAGGTATCAGAGCCCCCGCGTCCCAGCGTGGTTATTTCTCCTTCTTCTGTAATCCCCTGGAACCCCGTTACAACAAGAGCGTCCAGTTCCTCCATCAGTTTTAGTATCTTCTTTTTGTCGAAGCTTACAATCTTGGCCTCATTGTATCTTGCCGTGGTCCTGATCCCGGCCTGAAAACCGTTCAGGGATTTACTTTTGAGCCCCTTGCTTTGAAGCGCCATGGCCACCAGGCTGGCCGAGACCTGCTCGCCTGTGGTTAAAAGCATGTCAAGCTCCCTGGGGTCCGGAGTGACTGAAACCTCACGTGCCAGTCTGATCAGGTTATCCGTACTTTTGCCCATGGCAGAGACTACAAGGATTACCTTGCTCCCTGAGCTTACCTTTTGAGCTATCTTTTCTGCAATTTTCAGTATCTTTTCTGAACTTGCAACCGAGCTTCCGCCATATTTCTGGACAGTTATGTTCAAATATCTTCCTTCTGGTTTCTTTATGCTACAGCTTCCTTAAGGCATCAATTAAGATAGTCTTTGACCTTGTTTTTTCGTCCACCTTTTTTACTACTTTGGCCGGTATGCCTGCAACGACGCTGTTTTCCTCCACGTCTGAAATTACAACAGATCCGGCTGCAATAACGGCACCTTTGCCAACCTTTATGCCTTCGAGCACCACGGCATTTGCGCCTATTACAACGTTATCGCCTATTACTACAGGATTTGCGTTTGGGGGTTCTATTACACCGGCTATTACGGCGCCGGCGCCTATATGGCAGTCGCTTCCAATAACGGCCCTTCCGCCAATTACGGTATTCATGTCTATCATGGTACGTTCACCAATAACAGCCCCTATATTTATTACTGCACCCATCATTATAACGCAGTTGCTGCCGATTTCAACCATGTCCCTTATAACAGCTCCGGGTTCAATCCTTGCATTGTACTTTGTAAGGCTGGCCAGGGGAATTGCCGAATTCCTCCTGTCGGCTTCAGCTCTAAAGCTTTTTATAAATTCCTTGTTCTTATTATAAAACCCGTCAAAAGCGTTGTATTCGCAGATCAATAGGCCGAAATCTTTTCCCCCTGTGAACTCAAATCCTGTAAAGTCAATTTTCTCCAGGTCTCCTGAAAGAAAAACCTTCAGGGGAGTTACCCTGGGTGAGGAGGCAATAAAGTTAATTATTTCATATGAATCCATCTCTGAAATCTTTCCTAGCTGTTTTGAAAAAGCACATCCTTAAAACTATAAAGCCCGAATTTTTTCTGTGTAATAAAGTTTACGGCCTTAAGAACTCCTTCGGCAAAAGTCCTTCGGCTTGTGGCGCTGTGCGTCAGGGTCAGTACCTCTCCAAGCCCGCCGAAGGAGATTGTATGTTCGCCTGCAACGTTACCAATTCTGAGAGAATGGATATTAACGCTTTTGCCTGCGGCATTTCTTATCATCAGCGCCGTACCCGACGGCTTGTCTTTCTTAAAGCGGTGATGAGTTTCCGAGATCTCAATGTCCCAGTCATCCAGGTTGTCACTTAAAAATTCCACACACTTTAAGAGCATCTGTATCCCGACTGAATAGTTATAGCTCAGTACTATCGGGATATCCTGGCTTGCCTCATTTATGAGGCTTAGCTGCTCGTCGCTGTAGCCTGTAGTTCCAATTACTATGGCTGTTTTCATCTCGCGCGCCAGTTCCAGTGTCTTCTCCAGCGTGTCGGGGGAAGAAAAGTCAATCAGGACTTCCGGCGTTCCTTCTTTTTTTATCCCGTTTTTATCGTACTTCAGTACAGCCTTATTTCCGGCTTCAGTCATAACGCTTTCAATCTCAAAGCCCATCCTGCCGGAGGCGCCGATTAAACCATAATTTATACTGCCCATTTTTTCCTCTGCCAGAGCGTTGTTATGTAGAGCGTTCATACGTCTAATGTTTAACGGCCTTCATTAAAATTTCCGAGGTCTTCTCCGAAGCCCGGGTTAAGGGAAGCCTTAATACATTTTTACAATATCCCAGCAGGCTTACTGCATACTTTACCGGGATAGGGTTTGTTTCAACAAACAGGTCGTTCATTATTCCCAGATACTTTTCATTGATATCGCGGGCTTGTTCCCAGTCATTTTGCAAAATGGCATTTGTAAGGCTTACCATCTCCCGCGGGAAGACGTTCGAGAATACGGAGATGACGCCTCTGCCTCCGAGGGCCATGACAGGTATTGTCTGGTCGTCGTTTCCCGAAAAAACCATAAAGTCTTTGGGCTTCATAGCCATAAGCCTGGCAACCTGCGAAATATCGCCGCTGGCTTCCTTGACGCCTGTTACGTTCGGGCAGGCCTCATGAATCTTAAGCACTGTTTCCGGCAGCATGTTCATGGCAGTCCTGCTGGGAACGTTGTAGAGAATAATAGGCAGCCTGGTTTTTTCTGCAATAAACCTGTAATGTTCAACGAGGCCTGTCTGTGTGCCTTTATTATAGTATGGGTTTACTATCAGAAGGCCGTCGGCCTTCAATTCTTCAGCCGTTTTATTATGCTCTACAACTTTCCTTGTATCGTTCGTCCCGGTACCTATAATAACGGGTACCTGGCGGCTGACTTCCACGGTAACTGTCTCAATAATTTTTCTTCTTTCCTCATCGCTGATCGTAGCTGCTTCGCCGGTTGTTCCAAGCACAACCAGTGAATTGATCCCGCTCTCGAGCTGAAAGCGGACGAATCTCTTGAGAGCTGCATAATCAACTTCAAACGACTCATCAAAAGGCGTAATCAGAGCTGTACCCGTTCCTTTGAACATATATTCCCCTGAATATAAATTTTATAGAAAAACAGTTAAGCCGAAAATGAGATTATTACAATTCGCAAATATAACATAATAATATTAACTAATAAACACCGAAAGTCCGGTTTTGTAACCCGGAGGCCCGTTTCTCAAAAGTTATTTAGCTAAAAATGGCAAAATGCCTCTAAAGTTTCAGCCTTTCCTCCTCCTGAAGCTCAACATTGATGGCTACGCCGGCTCTTGCCCCTTCAGCTGCGGCCACGACAACAAACTTTACGTCCTTTGTTATGTCTCCCGCAGCAAAGATCCCTTTTATATTTGTCTGCTGTTTTTTGTTTGTCGGGATAAATCCCTTGTCGTTAAATTGGCATCCGAGGCGTTCTGCAAGGTCGGACTTCTGTTTCTGCCCGGTGGAGAAGAAAAGAGCGTCGCGTTCAACCGATGAGCCGTTCTTAAAAACAATCCTTTGCAGGAGACCATGCCGCCCTTCCAGGCGGGCAATTTCCCCGGTATAGACTTTAATGTTGTGGAGTTCAAGAATTTTCCTGTCCTCTGAGGTCAGCCTTGCAAGTCCGCCCGAACAAAGAATGACGTCGTGGCTCCAGGTCTTTAATGACATGGACAGTGCAAGTGCAGCCTTACCCCTGGCGAAGACGGCAAGCCTCTTGTCGCGTACCTCCCAGCCGTCGCAGTACGGGCAGTGAAAGACGCTTGATCCGTAAAGCTCATCAATTCCATCAATCTGCGGAATGTTGTCTTTGATCCCGGTGGCAAGAAGGATCTTTTTTGAATAGTATTTTTCCCCCTCAGAGCCTTTTACCTCAAAGCCGCGCCCAAGCGGAATGATCTCTGAGACTTCCATCTGATGCTTTTCAACTTCGTACTCTTTGAGTTCTTCACTTCCCAGGCGCAGGAATTCAAGGGGCTTGATCCCGTCACGCGTGAGATATCCGTGCATCAGTTTGGCTTTTATGTTACGCGGCTTTCCGCTGTCCAGAATAAGAACGCGCCTTCGGCTTCGCCCCAGAATGACTGCTGCATTCAGCCCGGCCGGCCCTCCTCCTATTATAATCACGTCATAGTTGTTGTTCATCTCTTCATAAACCGGATCTTCTTTGAGAAAATGGTTTGTATTTATTTGTAAAGATTTATCGGCTGAATGTCAACGAAGGAATTCTTGCTATAAACCGGCTTTCCTTTGCAGGGGACAAAGGCAGCATTTTTGTTTTAACCGTGTAATATGACCTGGAGCAATTTATAAGGGAAGAATTTTCCCAGGATTATATTATCTTATTGTATAGCTAAAGTTTGTAAGACATAATTAGAGGCAAAAATGAACCTGGCAATACTGGCTGCTGGCGAGAGTTCGCGCCTGAAGGCCGAGGGCTTAAAGACCGCGAAGGCCATGATAAGCATTAATGGGGAGACGATAATTGAAAGAATAATAAGGCTTTCTGTATTAAATGGTGTAAGTTCAATATACTGCATTATAAATGAAGATGAACCGGCCTTAAGGGAATTCTTTATTTCGGGGGACTTTCAGGTCCCGGTTAAACTTGTCATTAAGACCACAGAAAGCTCCATGCACAGCCTCTTTAGCCTTGCGCCTTATCTTTCGGAGGAGCCGTTTCTTCTTACAACCTGCGATTCAGTTTTCGATGCTTCGGAATTTTCAAAATTTGTATCCTCAATAAAAGAGGGCCTGGACTGTCAGGGTGTGCTTGCAGTTACACAATATATTGACGACGAAAAACCCTTATGCGTTGAAATGGACGGGGAGTATGGCATTACTTCTTTCAGCGACAGCCGGCAGGGCTATAATTGGGCTACAGGCGGAATATACTACTTCTCTCCCGGAATTTTTGAAATGATCAAGTCAGCCCATGAGCTTAAAATCTCCCGCCTCAGAAACTTTCTCAGGCTTCTTCTTAATAACGGCTATAAACTGAAAGGGTATCCTTTCTCCAAAATAATAGATATTGACCACATGAGCGACATAAAAGCAGCAGGGGAATTCCTCTTCTCCATGAGCACTTAATGGAGATGACCCGGATTCAGAACGTATAGTATTGAAATAGTAGCAGAAAATGGGTATATAATTTAATAGGTACAAAGCCTGACCTTTGTCCTTTGAAACACCTTCCTAAAATTATGGAGCCAGGACATGAAGATAAAATTTGCAGGCATCCGGCGGAAAACAGAATTTTCTCCGAATCATGAGGTTAATGATCTGGCAATTATTAATTGCACGGCTGAAAATTTAAGAAAAATGGGAGCAGATGTTACATTATATGACGAGGACACGATTGGCCCGGATATAATAAAAGAAGACATCATTTTTTCAATGGTCCAGGGCCCGAAGGGGATACAGGAGCTCTTCAGGATTTCGGAGCGTGGTCCCCTGATCATTAATTCCCCGGAGAGCGTTTACTCCTGCTACCGGTTCAATATGCTCCGGATGCTTTCAAACGGGGGGATACCTACTCCCAAGAGCATACTTACTTCCACCGGGATCAGCCTTAACGGCCAGATAAATGAATTTTCTTCGGAAAGGCTCTGGATTAAAAGAGGGGACGTCCATGCCGTAAGAAAAGAAGACGTGATTTCTGTAGCGGCCGACCGAGAGGAAATTACATCCATGCTGGAGGAATTTCACAGGCGCAAGGTAGACAGGGTCATTCTCCAGGAGCACATCCCGGGTGATACGGTTAAATTCTACGCGGTCAGGGAAACGGGATTTTTTTACTGGTATTACCTCGCCAACAATTTCAGCATATGCTTTGATGAAAAATCCCTCCGGCAGCTTTCTGAAGCTTCGGCAGAAATTCTTGGACTGTATGTCTACGGCGGGGATGCTATTATTACAAGTGACGGCTCCATAATAATCATAGATATTAACGACTGGCCCAGCTTTGCCCCAATCAGGGAAGAGGCCGGTTACCATATTTCAAACTTACTATTAGCTAAAGGGAGGGAATTTGTTAACAGCAGACTTTAAACCCAAATACGCTTCTATGAAGACACAGGTGCCCGGACCTAAATCCAAAGAGCTCTTCGAACTGGAACAAAAGTTTATCTCGCCGGGCATTCAGACCATTGCCACCTCTTCGCAGATTGCAGTTGAGAAAGGGGAGGGCGCAATCGTTGAGGATGTGGACGGCAACCGCTACATTGATTTCTTTGCCGGGGTCGGTGTGGCAAGCCTGGGCTACAACCATCCCAAATACGTAAAAATGATGCAGGAGCAGGTCTCTAAGATCCACGTCGGCAGCTTTACCTCCAGAAACCGCGCCGAGCTATCAAGCCTCTTGTCAGAGGTGGCCGTAGGCGACCTGAGGAGAACGCAGTACTACTCAAGCGGAGCCGAGGCCGTTGAGGCAGCCCTGAGGCTCGCTAAATCCTACACAGGCAAATCGGAATTCATCGGCTTCTGGGAAGGATTCCACGGCAAGACGCTCGGCGTGCTTGGACTCCTCGGGGATAACTTCAAGCACGGGCTCGGGCCCCTTCCATTCGGAAGATACCTGACGCCTTATGCAAACTGCGGGCACTGCCCGTTCGAAAAGACCTTCCCTGAATGCAGCTTTGCGTGCGTGGACTTCATGAAGAAAAAAATCAGGTACGAAACTACAAACGACATTGCCGCAATTGTGGTGGAGCCCATTCAGGGAACAGCCGGGAACGTTGTTCCTCCGGAAGGCTTCCTTACAAAATTAAGACAGCTGGCCGACGAGATTAAGGCACTCCTGATTGTGGATGAAATGATTACTGGATTTGGAAGAACAGGCAGAATGTTCGGATGCCAGCACGACAACGTGGTGCCCGACATAATTACGGTAGGCAAGGGTTTTGGCGGGGGATTCCCCATGACGGGGCTAATGTCGCGCGAGGAGGTCATATTCTCAAAGCCTTTTGCCAATCCATCCGGAAGCTCTTCGAGCTACGGCGGCAACCCGCTGGCCTCGGCCGCAGCACTGGCTACTCTGAAAACTATTGTTGAGGATGACCTGGTCGGTAATTCGGCAAGGGTCGGCAGCTTCATGCTTGAAAGGCTCATGACCTTTAAGGACAAATTCCCCTTCGTCGGCCAGGTGCGCGGGCGCGGGCTAATGATAGGCATGGAACTCGTCAAGTCTCCCGGCTCAAAGGAAAAACTTGAGAAAAAATATACTCAGATGATATTCCAGGAATGCCTCAAGCGCGGACTGATCGTAATGGGCTATAACCCCGATATCAGGATAAATCCGCCCCTTATAATTACGGAAGAAATTGCCGAGGAAGGAATTGAAATAATGGAGGAAGCCTTTAAGGATGTCGCAAATAGAATTATCTTATAAAACCAGGGATGTTGAAGAATTCCTGGATGTTTATTTCTACCGCCCCTTCGGTTTTTTGATAGCAAAGGCCTGCTGGAAGCTCGGCATAAGGCCCAATGCTATTACTGCTATTGGAATGCTTCTTGGCGTTATGGGGGGGCACCTACTGTTCTATAATGACGTGAAATTGAACATCTACGGCATTCTTCTTATAATCATCAATGAAGCTTTTGACAGCGCCGACGGACAGCTTGCAAGGCTTTCGGGCTTCCGGACAAAGTACGGAAGGATCTTCGACGGCTTTGCAGGCAATACCGTATTCCTAAGCATTTATATACACCTGTGCTTAAGAATAATTTATTCCGGAGGAACCGGGTGGATTTTTCTTCTTGCCATTATCTCAGGCATCTGCCACTCTTATCAGAGCGCAATGGCCGATTACTACCGCAACGGATATCTGCACTTTGTAATCTCGGTTAAAAAAGGGGAGCTCGATAAACATAAGGATGTGGCAAAAAAGTTTAGCGACTTGAGCTGGAGGCATGACTTCCCGGGCAAGTTCCTTATGATGTTCTATGTCAATTATACGCGCCAGCAGGAAAGCCTGTCTAAAAATTTCCAGAAGCTCTTCAGCCGCAGCGCCGAGGTGTTTAAGAATAATATACCGGACCAGTTTAAGACATCGTATAAGGAGTACAATAAGCCTTTGCTTAAGTACTACAACATACTTACAACTAATACACGCCAGTTCTGGCTGTTTATTGTTGTGCTCCTGGACAGGCCCATTTTTTACTTCCTCTTTGAACTCACGATTCTTAACATTCTTCTTGCCTGGGTTACAGTGAGGCAGGAGAGTATTAATAAAAGACTTCTTTTGATGGCCGACAAATTTCAGACGGCTAAAATAAAAGTGGAGAAGTAATTTGCTGAAAGGAGCAATAATAGGAGCAGGGAAAATTGCACAGGAAGGGCATCTGCCGGCATTCTTAGACCCTGAGATAGCCTGTAGTGCTGAAATTGTTGCAGCAGTGGATAATAACGCTGAGACCGTAAGGCTTGCAAGGGCAAAATTCCCGGGAATAATGTACTACTCTTCAGTGGATGAAATGTTCAGCCGGGAGGATGTGGATTTTATTGACATCTCTTCTCCCCCCGGGACTCACGCATCTCTGATTGAAGAGGGCATAAGAAGGGGCGTCCATATCCTGTGCGAAAAGCCTTTTGTCTTAAGTCCTTTTGACGCAGAAAGGCTGTATCCTGTACTGACAGAAGATCCGAAGGTCTTTATGCCCGTCCATCAGTATAAATATTCTCCCATCTGGAGGACGTTCAGAAGTGAGGTTCCGGAAGGTTCCCTGAAAAAGAGCCTCCTTCAGTTTAATGTTTTCAGAACGGAGGCGGATAAAGGAATTGCCCCTTTGGGCGCAAGGTGGCGCACCAACCCTTTGATCAGCGGAGGCGGCATTCTTTCTGATACCGGTGTGCATTACCTTTATCTTGCCCTTTGGATGTTTGGTGAGGCAAGAAAGGTTACCTCAAAAATATTTTCCATTTCGCACACCGACTACAGCGTCGAAGATACGGCGCTCGTGCTCCTGGAATTTGACAAAGGCATTGCTCAGATCAGCCTTACCTGGGGAGCCGACAGAAGGGCAAACAGTGCCTGCCTTGTAAACGACAGTATGAGCCTTGTCTATAACGGCACTGAACTGATTAAACA
Source organism: Ignavibacteria bacterium (assembly GCA_025612375.1). Lineage (NCBI taxonomy): Bacteria > Pseudomonadati > Ignavibacteriota > Ignavibacteria > Ignavibacteria bacterium. The sequence goes on along the minus strand of JAAXKN010000001.1, from coordinate 333,628 downwards.
TTCTCAGCAGGGAAGCCTGAAAATTCCCGTTCCCGATGCTTCTGATAAAAAGAACTACGTTGCCTTGTACGTTTCCTTAATAAGCGACTTTCTGGGGCAGATCACCTCAGGCATTAAAGACAACTGCCACCTGGATGAAGCCTATAAAAGCATCAGGCTTTTGCACTCATGCTACAGGGCAGCTGAATTAAACCAAACAATTGCTGTTTAATGAGGAAAAAGCTATTTCCCATATTGTATGCCGTCGGGATTGCCATATTTGTCATTCTTATCTGGGACTTTGGCCTTGATAAAATAATTGTCAATATAAGAAAGACAGGCTGGTGGTTTCTGCCTATAATTGCGGTCTGGGGCCTTGTCTATCTGATCAATGCCCTGGGATGGCACATTATACTTGGTGAGGACAGAAAAAAAGTTGCATTCTGGAGGATCTTCGGTATAAGCCTTGGCGGCTTTGCCATAAATTATCTTACCCCTTTTGTCAACCTTGGGGGTGAACCTTACAGAGTATACGCACTGAAGGACTTTACGGGAATCAATAAATCTGTTTCCTCGGTTACTCTTTACAGGATGCTGCACATCATTTCACACCTCCTCTTCTGGCTTGCAGTAATACCGGTGACGTTTTTTGTGATACCTGTGTCACTAAAGTTTGCAGTCACACTGGTTATTTTATTTCTGGTCATCTTCTTAATGCTGGCCTTTGTATTCTCCCGGCACAAGCTGGGAATCTATGAGGCGATATCAAAGATAATAATGCGCCTGAAGTTCCTGAAGTTTCTTAATAAAAAGCTGGAAGAAAATAAAAACAATATAGTCGAGATTGACAGCCAGATTAAGGATTTCTACTTCAACCAGAAAAGGATCTTTTACACCGTTCTCGGCATGGAATTCTTTGCCCGTGTTCTGGCTGCAATGGAGTTCTTTTTTGTCTTCCGGTCCATCGGTATAGATATCTCTGTTTTCCAGGCGCTGTATATACACGGGGCGTCGTCCTTATTTTTGAATATATTATTCTTTATGCCGATGGAGTTTGGAACAAGGGAAGGGAGCCTTTATGTTACACTGAAAGCTTTCATTCCTGATGCCACGGTCGGAATTTATATCGCTCTTGTCAACCGTATAAGGGAACTGTTCTGGATCGGAATCGGTATGCTCCTTATTCAGTTCAATAACAGAAGCTTAAAAAAAGAGAATACCCTTTTTATGCGTAAAAGCGGGATTACTAATGAAAGCAATAATTTTTGACTTCGGCGGTACACTCGATACCGACGGTACCCATTGGGGAATAAAGTTCCATGAGGTTTACCTCGGCTCAGGGATCATGATTCCGGAGAAGGTATTCAGAAATGCTTATGTTCTGGCTGAACGGGATATGGCGGGAAAACTAAAGAAAAATACAGGCCTTCTTGAAACTCTCAACAAGCAGATCTCCTTTCAGCTGAAGCACCTGGTAAATGATTATAACTGCAGGTTCTACGACGATCTGCCTCAGATAGCGGATGACCTTTCCCGGAAGTGCTATAGCGAAGTAAAAAATAATACCGGTTATATATACAATACGCTCCTTAACCTTTCAAAGAAGTATACGCTCGGCGTCATTTCAAACTTTTACAGCAACCTTGTTCAGGTGCTTAAGGATTTAGGAATATATGAACTTTTCTCTCTTGTAATGGATTCTGAACTAACAGGCATAAGGAAACCCGACAGGGAGTTTTACCAGGAGATGCTTGGTAAAACAGCACTTAAGCCTGAAGAGCTCATAATGATTGGGGATTCATACGACAATGACATCGTGCCCTCGAAAAGCCTGGGCTGCAGGACCATCTGGCTTAAAGGCCGCGCCTGGAAATATCCGGAGGATTATTCAATGGCTGACTTTATTATCGGCAGCCTGAGCGAAGTTGAAAGTGCCGTCGAAATAATGGAAAAGATGACCTCCCCAAAATCCTTATCCCCATATGCAAAATAGCCGTTTACCTTACTGCACAACAGACACCTTATTTGGAATACAGCTTTGAGGCTTTCTCGGCCGAAGAGGTAATTCCTTTTATAAGTGCAGAGCTGAAGCCGTGGTGCTCCATCTGGTTTAATCCTGCGATTGTGCACCCCTGTGGGGTTGTGACTTTGTCCACCTCCTTTTCAGGGTGGCTTCCCAAGTCCACAAGAAGTGAAGCGGCACCTTTAGCCGTCTGGGCTGCCATTAAAAGGGCGTCTTCGGCATGAAATCCTATTTCAATTCCGCCCTGGGAGGCCGCGCGTATGGCTCTTAAGAAAAATGCAATGCCGCAGGCGCAAAGTGCGGTTGCAGGAACCATCAGGGCCTCGTCTATTACGAGCACCTTGCCAACCGATTCAAATATCCTCTTTGTCAGATAAAGCCCTGATGCACTTGCCTCGTCGGCGCAGATGCAAGTCATGGATTCCCTGATGGCAATTGCTGTATTCGGCATGGCTCTTAAGACGGGGATATTGTTATTTTCTATTTTCCGCCTTATCTCTTTTATGGACGCCCCTGAAACGACAGATATTACAGTGTGCCTTTTTTCATCGAGGGAGTCCTTTATTTCCATTAAAAGCCCGTCGAGCTGCTGGGGTGTTACTGCAATAATAATAATGTCGCTGTCATTTACGGCTGAGCTATTGCTGGTATCAGTCCTGAAGCCCTGGCCTTCAAAGGCTTTCAGGTGTTCCTTGCTGCGCCTTGTTACTGTAATGTCGCCTGCCTTAAAGACTTCAGACTTTACGAGCCCGTTTGCAATTGCTGAGCCGATATTGCCGCCGCCTAAGATTGCCGCACTTTGTTTTCTTTCCGCCATCTTTATCCTTGTTCCTTAAATTTCATACAATATAATAAATAGTTTTGAAGATTTCTCCTTTTCCGGTGTTCTTTTTACGGTTAACTGATTGCATTGTTTTTCAGCCTTATTATTCGTTTAATAAAACTAATATGGATAAGTTCTCTGTGTAACCGGTTTATAAAGACGCTTTAGAGGTGTCTTATGGCTGAAATACCAAAGTACAGGTCGCTGCTTTTTATGGAAACCTTTGAGGAGGATTCAGACAACCTGAACGTAATTATTGAAACACCGAAAGGGAGCAGGAATAAATATAAGTATGCTCCAACGCTTGACGTCTTCAAGCTCGATGGCTCGCTTCAGGCCGGAGCCAGCTTTCCCTTTGATTTTGGCTTTATACCCTCTACAGAAGTTGAAGACGGCGATCCCCTGGATATCCTTGTCCTCATGGACCAGTAAGCCTATACAGGCTGTCTTGTCCCTGTAAGGCTCATCGGCGTAATTGAGGCGAAGCAGTCTGCAAAGAAGGGAAAATTTGAACGCAACGACCGTCTTATAGCTGTATTTGCAAAGTCGCACATATATAGCGATATCAGGAGCCTCCAGCAGCTGAATAAAAGCACGCTTGAGGAAATCCAGTTTTTCTTTGAGACTTACAACAGGTACAAAGGAAAGGAATTCAAAGCCCTGGGACAGTACGGCCCCAAACAGGCACTTAAGCTGGTGAAGCAGGGAATAAAGCTTTTTAAGGAGAACAACAGCTGAATTTAAGAAAAAAATTATAAAGGATATAAGAGATGGAAAACGACAATAATTATGTAAACGACCATGGCGATAGTGATCAGGGCGGACGCAGGCCCGGTACCAAACCCGAAGAGTTCGAAGGTGAAAATGAAGTGACAGGCTATGGCCATAAAAGGCGCCCAAAAGATGAAAAGAAGTCGGGCAGCGGCCTGGAAGAGTATAATGAAAAGCAGCAGAATAGAAAAGATTCTGACCCTAACCCGCTTGAAGGGCAGGAAAATATAGAAAACGAATAAAACCTCAGAGCGGGCCGGACTTGCCCGCTCTCATCTTTACTCTAAAAAACGCTGCTTTATACCCCATCTGTAAACCCCGCATGCAAAAAAGCTGTAGAACTTTTTCTAATTTATCCCTATCTTCATAGCCGGTTTATAGCTAAGAACTATGGAGGAACTTACTTATGCGGATACTCATCCTGCTATTTCTTTTTACTGCCACGTCCTTTGCACAGACAAAGCTTGAGGATATAAAAACATTTACCCTCAAAAACGGCATGAAAATAATTATACTTGAGGACCACTCGATACCGAACGCAAACATGTACCTGTTCTGGCGCGTGGGTTCAAGAAATGAATACCCGGGCATTACAGGTATATCCCACTTTTTTGAACACATGATGTTTAACGGTGCCAAAAAATACGGCCCAAAGGTCTTCGACCAGGTAATGGAATTTAACGGCGGGGCAAATAACGCCTATACAACCGAAAACGTTACAGTTTATACCGACTGGTTTCCTTCCAATGCGCTCAAGACAATATTTGACCTGGAGAGTGACAGAATTCAAAACCTGAATTTTAACGATAAGCTCGTTGAAAGCGAAAGGGGAGTAATACTCTCTGAAAGAAGCACGGGACTTGAAAACAGCAACTTTGAATTCCTGAACCAGCCTTTGCTGGGCGTTGCAATGACGGCTCACCCATATCACTGGCCTGTTATAGGCTATGAGTCGGACATAAAAAACTGGTCTAAAAAGGACCTGCAGAATTACTTCAAGACCTACTACGCACCGAACAACTGTGTGGCCGTTATCTCGGGCGACGTCAGGCCTGAGGAGGTGCGTCATCTGGCAGAAAAATATTTTGAGCCGATACCGCCACAGGATCCTCCGCGCAAAATCCACACTGTTGAGCCTGAACAGCTGGGGGAAAAAAGACTTACTGTTTATAAGGCCGTATCAACACCGAACGTGATGGTTGCCTATCATGTGCCCCAAACGGGCTCAGAGGACTTCTACGCGCTGGACCTCCTTAATTCAATATTGTCCGAGGGGAAAAGCTCAAGGCTTTATAACGCCCTGGTAGATAAAAAACAGCTTGCAACAGAGGTATTCACCTACACCCCGCAGGCATTCGACCCCTTTTTGATGTTTATTTACGCCGTTGCCTCAAACGACATAAAAGCTGAAGCGCTTGAAGAAGCAATATACTCTGAACTGGATAAGATTTCAAAAGAAGGTGTAACAGACTCAGAGCTGCAGAAGGCAAAGAACCAGAAGCTAATGGAATTTTACCACAGCATGGAAACAATAAACGGAAAGGCAAACAGCATTGGCACTTATGAACTTTTCTTCGGAGACTATGCAAAACTCTTCAGTGCCCCTGATGATTACAACAAAGTTACAAATGAGGACATAAAGCGTGCAGCCTCTAAGTACTTCCGTCCAACAAACAGAACCGTTGGCTTCCTTCAGCCTGAAAAGGAGAATAAATAATGAAAACTAATAGAATTTTACGCACTCTTAAAACCTTACCCGCATTTTTACTGTTCCTGGCTTTCTTAAACCAAAGCCTCCTTGCCATGAACAAAAAGGCTTCGGAAGGCGGCTATAAGCTCCCGCAGTATGAAAAGTTTACTCTGGGTAACGGGCTTACAGTCTATCTCATGGAGCAGCACGAGGTGCCGTTGGTATACCTTTCACTTGCAACTCCCGGGGGCTCAATCCATGACGGAGAGAAAGCAGGCCTTGCCTTCTTTACGGCTGAGGCCCTGCACTTCGGAACAAAGAGCTATTCAAAAGACCAGATAGAGGAAACCTTCGACTTCTACGGCGCCAGCTTCTCCTCAAATGCAGCTAATGAATCGGCCAGAATAAACGCTTCATTTGCATCCAAAGACAGGGATAAAATCCTGCCCGTCATAAAGGAAATGATAGTAAACCCGGTATTCGATAAAACAGAATTTGAAAAAAGAAAGCAGAGGGCTCTTTTAGAATTAAAACAGGCAAAGGAAAGTCCTCGCAGGGTAATTAAAGGCTATTTTGACAGGTTCCTCTACGGAAATAACCCCTACGGAAGCCCGGTTGCGGGAACCGTTACTTCTGTCTCAACCATCGTACTGGAGGATCTGCAGAACTTCTACGATAAAAATTATATTCCGAACGGTTCGGCAATTGCCCTGGCCGGGGACTTCAAGGCCGCCGAAATGAAAAGCTATATCACGAGCCTCTTTTCCGACTGGAAAAGAAAGGATATTCCATCAGCGGAAACAATTACGCCCGAGGGCAAACTAAATTCCAGCCGGATACTCCTTGTAAATAAGGATGACGCAACTGAAACAACTTTCCTCATTGGAAGCTACGGCATCAAACAGAGTAATCCCGACTACGTTTCGGTGCAGGTAATAAATACAATTCTTGGCGGCAGGTTTACTTCCTGGCTCAATGATGAGCTGAGGGTAAATTCCGGCCTTACCTACGGGGCTCGCAGCGATTTTTCGGCACTGAAGGAAACAGGAACCTTTACAATAAGCACTTATACAGGAACTGCCACAACCGTCGATGCAATTGACATCGCCTTAAAGGTCTTAAAACGCCTGCATGAAAAGGGGATTGACGAGAAGACACTTACATCCGCAAAAAATTACCTTAAAGGGCAGTTTCCGCCAAAGTATGAAACCGCCGGAGCGCTTTCGCAGCTGCTCGTGAACATGTTTACCTATAATTTCAATGAGTCTTTTATAAACGACTTTGAAAAGAACGTCGACAGCCTGACACTCGATAAAGCAAAGGAAATTATTGCTAAGTATTTTCCTGAGAACAACTTGCAGTTTGTACTTATAGGCAAGGCTTCCGAGATCAAAGAGAAGGTTGCAAAGTACGGACAGATGACTACGGTTGATATTAAGGATGACAGCTTTTAAGTCAATAGCCCCCGGCGAAATTTTTATTTTTTTTGTTTTTGATTTTTCAGCCCAAATAAATAACTTCGCTTCTGCGTAAAAAGAAATGTATGCTCCCCCCAGTGGGGAGCTGTTAAAATATAATTTCAATAGGAGATAATGTGAGCGCGGATATTAAAGAATTAAGCAGTGTCGATTTTCTGGACAATTACAGGGAAAAGAAGCCGAAAGGCCCCGTAAAAAGGGAATTTGTCATTTCTGAAGAAATGAAGTTCATGGCACAGGAGATCATAAGCGAAGAGAAAATTGACGTGCATCCTGCTAAAATAGAGTATGTTACGGTTGAACCTAACATATCCAAAAGCACGGCTGCAAAATGTGTTAAAACCGGCAAGGAGCTGAAATTTTTCTCGAACCTTGACTATGTTATTGAAGTTTCAGGGGAACTCTGGACGGCCCTCGACAAGGAAACAAGAAGAATACTTCTTGAGCATGAACTTAGGCACATACTGGTCCTGCAGAACGATAAGACGGGCGACTGGAATTTCAAGCTGAGAAAGCACGACATTCAGGACTTTGGAAGAATTGTCTCAGCGCACGGCGTCGACTGGATAAAAAGGGTAAAACTCTGCATCAGTTCACTCTACGACCTGACACCGGCCGAAGAGGATAATATCCAGATGTAAGAAGTTTTTGTTTTAGCGTTGGATTTTTGATTAAGGGATACAGAAACAATTTCTGTATCCCTTTTTTAATTTTCTAGCGGTAGAGGTAGTATTTCTTTGAGAGCTTTCTGAACTGTTCGACGTCTTTATCAAGAAACGGCTTTACGTCGCTATAGAGCATCTTTTCACTGAAGATCTTTCTTACCTTGTCTGTTCCTGCCACCTTGTCAAAAAAGTCTATCCTGTCCTGCTTGGCCAATGTAAATGGGTTCTTATCCGGGTATAATTCATTGTTTACCTGCATAAAAAGGAACTGCAGAGAAAGAAGGTTTACTTTCTTCATATCGAGCAGATGTATCTGTACGCCGTGAAGCTCCTTGCCCTGATTGCCGCCGTAGAACGGCTTAAATGTCATAGGCCTGAAGAGCACACCTTCAATTCCGAGTGAATTCATCTTGTCCGCAAGTTTTTTCCCGTCAATCCATTCGGCGGCAAAGGTTTCAAAAGGAATCGTGTAGCCAACGCCTTCTGAGACCGTACCGAGCTCACCCATAACTCCGGTTGAAACATAGTATTCAGGCGAGTCTTTATGAGCTACGTGCGGGCTTGCAGGCACCCAGATGAGTCCCGTTTCACTGAAAGACATGCTGCGCTTCCAGCCCTTCATAGGAACAACCGTAAGCTTGCACTTAATCCCGTCTTTAAGCATCCCTTCGTTGTTTAACATCTTTGCGAGCTCTCCGCAGGTCAGGCCGTAAACGTAAGGGATCTTGAACTGGCTTACAAAAGAGATGAAACCGTCTTCAACCAGGTTTCCTTCCACTTTAAGGCCCGTTAACGGGTTAGGGCGGTCGAGCACAACAAACTCCTTGTTGTTTTCTGCCGCGGCTTCCATGGCAACACCCATAGTTGAAATATATGTGTATGAGCGGCAGCCGTTATCCTGAATGTCATAGACCAGTACATCTATATCCTTCAGCATCTCGGGGGTCGGTTTCCTGGTTTTTCCGTAAAGAGAATAAACGGGAAGTTTTGTAACCGGATCGGTATAGAAATCCACGTGCTCACCGGCTGCATAATCGCCTCTTACGCCGTGCTCGGGGCCGTAGAGCGCAACAAGCTTAACTCCGGGGGTTTCAAAGAGTATGTCTATAGTCGACTTAAGGTGCTGGTCGACGCCTGTGGGGTTTGTAATCAAGCCTACTCTTTTACCTTTCAGGAGGTCGAAATTCTTCTCCTTAAGAACGTCAATACCTGTCTTTACCTTAAAAGTCTGAGCGTTCAGACTAACTGACAACAGCAATACTGAAAACAAAAAAAAGATTTTTTTCATTATTTTAACCTTTGAATGATTTTGTCCACGATTGAAGCGCTCTGTGCCTTTACATCATTGCACAGTATTTCAGCGCTTTTTAAGAGTTCTCCGGCAATCGTCTGATTTTTAAGAGAACTGCAGTTAATTAAAACGTTTAAGAATGCGCCCTGGGATGCTGCCGATAAAAGCAGGGCGGCCACACCGGCATCAGAAAGCGAGTTCTGGTTGCCTTTTTCAACTACAGTCTGAATTAAGGGAATAACCTCGTTGCACGTCCTTATTACTTCAGAGGGAACTTCTGCTGCCTGGAAGGTTGCCTCGTCAATTTTCTCAAGCCGTGCGGATTTTTCGTCCTCGGTCTCCTTGGGCAGCTTGAATGCATCCATAACCCTGTCAAAAGCCTCATTGTCCCTGTTTGCCAGAAGTATGAACTTTTCCTTTAACTCCTCCAGGCTTTTTTTTGCCACGGTCATCTCGGGCTCAAAATCGGCATATTTCTTTTTCCCGATTGTAAGATTGCAGACCATCTCTCCAAGGCCCGAGGCCAGGCTGCCGCAGAAAGCCGAAACGTTGCCTCCTCCCGGGGTAGGGGAGTTTGAGGAAAGTTCATCCAGGTACTGTTTTAATGTCTTTGAGGTGTCCATTTTTTATTCCTGTAAATTGTTTGATTTTTCAGATCATGTAATCGATTATTTTCTGTTCCGGTATAAAAGGGTTCAGGCTGCTTAGGCCCAGGCGCTCAACGGCAATTTCCACCAGTTTTGTTTCATTGGTCTCTTTGTTCTCACTGTAGAACCTGCCGGCCATAAGGAGAGCCTCAAGCGGTACAAGGCCCACAATTTCACTTCCTTCCACCTCCACGCCGAGTCTTCTGGCTTCTTTCTTTACCTCTTCAAATGCCAGGTGTATCGGAACAACCGTATAGTTCTTGAGATTCATGGATACCTGTGTTATGTTGTATTTCTCCAGGAAAACCCCCATCCCCTGAACGGTCTTAAGGCGTCCCGGTATTTTAACTGTCTGCCCGTCCACTTTTACAACGCTGCCGTTTTCATCTCTTTGCGGCCTCCCGGTTTCTCTCAGGATCTCAGCAATCTCTTTTGAATACTTTATGTCGGGGGATTTAATGTTGACGTTGTAGGCTATAAGGAAGAACCTGGCTCCCGTTACAAGTGCCCCAAGCTTTGCATTAAATTCCGCTTTGCCGAAGTCAGGCGCCCATGAAGGGTCCTTAAGTTTTTCTTCCAGGCCTTCGTATTCACCCTTGCGTATGTTAGAAAGGAGTTTCCTCTGCGGCGTGCGGCTGGCTTCTTCATATAAGTAGACCGGGAGATTTAGCTCTTCGGAGATCCTCTTTCCGAACTCCTCCGAGATCTTTACGCACTCTTCCATTGAAGTATTTTTAACAGGAACAAAAGGTACTACGTCTATTGCCCCCAGGCGCGGGTGCTCTCCTTTATGATTCCTCATGTCGATCCCCTGGGCTGCTGCCTTACAGGCCTCTATTGTGCCCTCAAGAATCCCTTTTTCACTTCCTGCCAGCGTTACAACTACACGGTTATAATCCCTGTCGGGCTCAAGGCTCAAGAGCTTTACGTCTTCTACTTTTGAGACTGCGCCTGAAATGGCCTCAAAGACAGCCTCATTTCTGCCTTCACTGAAGTTAGGTACGCATTCGATAATTTTCATAATCTGCCTTTTTGAAGATTTATATTTTTCCTGTATAAATTACGCGCCCGTTTTTTATTGTCATGCAGTTGAGATTTTTCCCGACCTGATAGACTATGTCTGAATATTCCCCGGTGTCAAAAACCGCCAGGTCGGCTTTTTTCCCAATTTCAATGCTTCCGGTCTTATGGCTTAAGTCAAGTGCTTTTGCGGCATTTATGGTAACTGCCGAAATCACCTCTTCAACTGTCATTTTCATCTTTATTGCAGCAAGGCTCATTACAAGGTTCAAATTTGCAATGTTTGATGATCCCGGGTTATAATCCGTTGAAAGCGCAACAATTGCGCCCTTTTCAATCAGTTTGCGTGCAGGCGCAAAGCCGTAATTAAGAAAAAAGGATACCCCGGGAAGAAGCACGCAAACGGTTTCGGTTGCGGCAATTTTACTGATCCCTTCATCTGTAATCATCTCCAGGTGGTCAAGGCTGGTGGCTCCGTAGCTTAAGGCAACGTCTATACCCCCCATGGCGTTAAACTGCTCTGAATGCAGCTTTATCTTAAAGCCCAGATCCCTGGCTTTTGAGAAAATCTTAGCGACCTCTTCCTTATTAAATGCCGTAGCCTCCAGGAATGCGTCGCAGAACACTGCCAAGCCTTCTTTTGCCGCAAGGGGGAGCATTTTATCATTAATAAGTCTTACATAGCCTTCTCTGTCATGCTCGTATTCCCCGGGGAATGTATGGGCGCCAAGAAATGTTGGAATGATGTCAATTTCATAGAACGCCTTGAGATGGTTTATTACCCTCAGAAGTTTTATCTCGTCTTCCAGGCTGAGGCCGTAACCGCTTTTAATTTCAAGCGTTGTAATTCCCTGCGAGATGGCGTATTCTATCCTGGGCCGGGCAATTTTAACCAGGTCTTCAGGACTGGTTTTTCTTACGGCCCCGACCGTTTTTTTTATTCCCCCGCCTTTAGATGCAATTTCTTCATAAGTCGCTCCAGAGATCTTCTGCCTGAATTCATCTGCTCTTGAACCCGCAAAGACAAGGTGAGTGTGGCAGTCGATCAGGCCCGGGAGCAATGTTTTTCCTTTAAGATCAATTATCTTATCGTATTTACCCTTTTTAGCCGCGGCGTCAGGGAGGATGTCTTTAATTATCTCATCCTCAATTACAACCGAGTGCCCTTCAAGAGCCTGAACTTCGCGCATCTCGCCACCGCGCTTAAAGTTCTTCCCATTGGCTGCAGCCGTTACGATTACCGAAGGAGAATAAAGCAATTCAAGCATAAATAATAATCCCCGGGAATAATGTGAAAATATGATAAAACAATTTCAACAGGGTTGATAAATATAAATAATTAAGTGCTTATTTGTTATACCCCTGATGAAGCAAAAAGCAAAAAGCCCATTTTAAGTAAAAAAAAGGAATATTTTGGCTAAAACCCGATATTTTTGTAAATTGCACTATTAAAAATAAAAGGACTTGGAAAATGCCGCCATCAAAAAAGCTGAAAATTCTTTTTGTTACTTCTGAAGTCGTTCCTTTTGTTAAAACCGGTGGACTGGCTGACGTTTCAGCAGCTTTACCCCAGACATTGACTGAGCTTGGACACGAGGTCAGGATTGTCGTTCCGAAGTATGGCGCCATTGACGAAAGAAGATTTAAGATTCATGAAGTAGTCCGGCTCAAGGATCTGACGCTTAAGATCGGGGAAAAAGATGTCGTCTTTTCTCTCAGATCATCATTCCTGGTGGGGCAGAAAGCCCGCGTCCAGATCTATTTCCTCGATAATTATGAATATTTTGGCAGCCGCCAGGGCTTGTACGTCGATCCTAATACAGGTACCGACTATCCCGATAATGATGAACGCTTTATCCTCCTTGCCCGCAGTATCTTTGAACTGATAAATAAACTGGGCTGGATACCTGACATAATTCACGGCAACGACTGGCAGACGGGACTTATTCCGGCATACCTGAAAACGCTTTATAAAAACGATGACTCACTGTCTGCAGTTAAAAGCATCTTTACGGTTCATAACCTTGCATACCAGGGATTTTTCCCTAAAAGTGAATTTTCCAAGACGGGGCTGCCCGAAGAACTTAATTCAGAGAAGGGGATTGAGATCTACGGCAGGCTTAATTTTATGAAAAGCGGCCTCATGTTCTCAGACGCAATTACTACGGTAAGCGAACGCTATGCAGAGGAGATAACTAAAGATGAAGAGCTGAGCGCCGGCTTAAAAAGCGTCCTTACCAAGCGTAAAAAAGACTTATACGGAATTATTAACGGAATTGACGACAAGGTATGGAACCCCGAGACAGACAGCCTGATCCCGAAAAAATATTCTGCCAAAACCCTTGATGAAAAGGCTGAAAATAAAAAGGCTCTCACAGAAAAATTTGAACTTCCATACGACGAGAACGTGCCCGTTATCGGATGCATCTCAAGACTTGTTGACGCCAAGGGTTTTGACCTAATTGCTGCAATAATTGAGGACCTGATGAAAATGAATCTCCAGGTGGTCCTCCTTGGCACCGGAGACAGGAAATATCATACCTTGTTCGAGAATATTCACTCTAAATACCCGCAGAAATTCTCCTGCTACCTGGGCTTTGATGATGAACTGGCACACCTAATTGAAGCAGGAAGCGATATGTTCCTTATGCCTTCACGTTATGAACCCTGCGGACTTAATCAGATGTACAGCCTCATGTACGGCACTGTCCCGGTTGTAAGGGAAACAGGGGGACTTGCCGACACAGTGGAAAAATATAATGAAAAAGAAGAAACCGGCAACGGATTCGTATTCAAAAAATACGACCCTCAGGACCTTCTGAAAGAAATTAAAAGAGCAGTTAAGATCTTTGGCGATAAGAAAGCCTGGACAAAGATTGCAAAAAGCGGCATGAAGTGCGACTTCTCCTGGACAGCTTCGGCTAAGAAATACGTGGATTTATATAAGAAAATTTTGAATAATGATTGATGGCTAACTTTGCTGTGTTTTTTGACCGGGACGGAACCTTAAACCTGGATCCCGGATATCTCGGCGATCCTGAGAAGGTTGTTTTGTATCCTGGTGTTGCCGAGGCTTTATTGAAGCTGAAAAATGAAGGCTTCAAAATTGTCGTTATCTCTAATCAGTCAGGCATTGCGCGCGGATTTTTTTCTTCAAAAGAGGTCGATGCGGTAAACCTCAAAATCAATGACCTGCTGAAAGAAAGGGGCGTTTGTGTGGATAAATTCTATTACTGCCCGTACCACCCGGATTTTAACACCCCTGAGGAATGCCGCTGCAGAAAACCTTCGCCGCTTCTGGTCTTGAAGGCTGCCGAAGACCTCGAGATAGACCTCAGGAAGTCTTACTTCGTCGGCGATATGATTTCGGATGTCGAGTGCGGAATTAATGCGGGGGTCAGAACCGTCCTGCTTAAAAATACTCTGAAAGAGGAACAAATTTCAGGCTTGCTTGTAAAAGATAAGCTCCCCAACTTTATTGCTGAAAATTTAATTGATGCGTCGGATTTTATTATTAAAGATTTTTCCGGAGGAAATTGATTGTACTCAAAGTTTAAGTATATATACCTGATGGTCCTTGTCGGCACCACGATGCTTCTTTCTTCATGCGCCGATGACCCCTCTACTGTAGGACTGGGACTCTTGGACCCTAACGACTACATAACTCTTAATGCAGACAGCTCAATTCAGACACAGTCTGCTTCTTATTTCAAGACCGAGGCAAAGCTTTCTGCCTCAGACAGACTCCTTTTAGGCAAGTACGGCAACATTCAGGCTTCAATGCTGGTGCAGTTTGCACTTACATCTCTGCCCGATACGACCCGCTCTGGGCTCCTGGACGGCACAGTTACCATTAAATCTGCAACAGTTGAAATGTCTAAGGTCTATACATTAGGCAGCAGCACTGCACCCTTCGACTTCTCGGTCCATAAGATCAATAACAGCTGGGGTCAGAATTTTACGGCGGACAGCCTTTCAAAATTAAATTACGATGCCTTTAACCTTAAGTCTTCTGAGCTGAATACGTCGGACACACTTTATACGTTCAGCCTGGATAAAAATTCTGTCACCTCCTGGCTTAAGGATACTAGTTATACAAACAGCCATAACTACGGACTTTATTTTGCCCCAAGCGCCTCTTCGGGTAAAATTGTAGGATTTCAGGCCATTGCTTTAAGCCTCACAAGGCCCTTACTGACAATGTCAGTGGTCTTTTCAAAGCATGGACAGAGCGACTATACAGTTACATTCAATGACAATAACGACCTGCATACCATCGCAGGATCGCTGCCTCAGATAACTTCAACCGACCTGGTCGTTCAGGGAGGCATTGCCGTAAGTTCCAAATTCCAGATCACTACGGCAAATATCCCCCAGGATGCAATTATTAACAGCGCTATTCTGGAACTGACTGTAGACACGCTGCATAGCGTCCTGGGTAGTCCTGCATCGAACTATCTTGTAGTGCAGTTTGTAACCAATAGCAGCACTAACGCATACGATACAACAAGCACTACTGTTCTTAATAAGTCGGGTAATGTATTCTCCGGCAATATTGCATCACATCTTCAAAGATGGCTCAAAGGGGAGGCAAATAACGGACTTATGATTTCGCTAGGCAATGAGACCGCCACAGGCGACCTTTACGCATTTAAGAGCGGCAATGCAGCCGACAGGCCAAGACTAAAAATCCTTTATACGGCAAAAAGTAAATAGTTAAATATTCCTGAACCCAAAAGCTTGAAATATATGAAATTTATAAAACCTTTTATCATTTTATTGTTCCTTTCTTCCCTCGTATTCGCACAGAAGCAGGGAGGATCGGTTTATTCAAGGCTCGGTATCGGTGAACTCGACCGCGCCTATTCGGCACGCAGATTAGGTCTGGGAGAACTGGGATTTGCTGTATATGACAGGGACTTCCTGGGTACACTGAACCCCGCGGGCTGGACGAGGCTTAACCTTACACGCTTTGAAATTGCAGTTAATTTCCAGGACCTGAATACAAAGGATAACAGCCTTAGCCGGTACTCAACCCTTACAAGATTCTCAGGCTTCACGTTTGGTGTGCCGCTTGAGAGGGACTGGGGGCTTTCAATGGTTGCCGGAATTACGCCTTATTCAAACGTCAACTACAATGTCATGC
The DNA here is from genome assembly GCA_025612375.1 of Ignavibacteria bacterium. Lineage (NCBI taxonomy): Bacteria > Pseudomonadati > Ignavibacteriota > Ignavibacteria > Ignavibacteria bacterium. The sequence goes on along the minus strand of JAAXKN010000001.1, from coordinate 318,095 downwards.
AGAATGTCTCTGGTGTTCAGAACCCTTACAGCGTTTCCTATGAAGGCAACGGCTCTGTTACCAGAACATTTATCGGAGCTTCCTATTCGCTTCCTTATGACGTGAGCCTGGGCGCCTCATTCGATTATTATATAGGAAACCTGAACTACTTTTCCAGAATTACTTTTCAGGATCCTAACTTTACAAACCCGGAATACCAGACTTCCTATAAATCTACTGGAATCGGCGGCACTTTCGGAGTAATATCAAGCGACTTTGCAAAACTCCTTAATCTCGGGTCTGTAACAAACCTGAGGCTTGGAGCCGCATACAGCTTCAGGGGCCAGTTTGAAGCCGACAGCGGACAGGCTCTTACAACCTCGCTCGGCCTGGGCAACCTTAATTCACAAAAATCCACGCTCAAGATCCCGATGAGCCTTGGACTGGGACTCAATTTTACGGTCAACAACGCATACAGTGTCCTCCTCGACTACTTCTATCAGCCGTGGAGTAAATATGAGTTTAACGGCAGAACCTCTCAAAACCTCAGGAACGACCAGAAGGTCAGTGCCGGTCTTGAGTACAGGAATCCCGACATGCGTGCCCGCGGCTTCTGGGAAACTCTAATTCTTAGAGGCGCCTTAAGCTATGAGAAAACGCAGTACCAGGTAAACGGCAAGGGCGTCGACCAGTACTCGGTCTACGGAGGTGTCTCAATGCCTCTTGAGTATGAGAATACGCTCGACTTCGGCCTGCAGTATTCAATGAGGGGCTCAGCGGAAAATAACCTCCTGAAGGAGAATATTTTCAGATTAAATGTTACTTTGAGCCTTGGGGAACTCTGGTTCTTAAGACCCCAGGGAAGATAATATATTATAGGATAACGAATGAAAATTTCAATTGCATCTGATCACGCCGGTTTCCGTTATAAAGAAATCATAAAGGCTTATCTTTCCAGCAGGGGTTTTGAGGTTTTAGATCACGGCACCTTTTCCGTGGAATCGGCCGACTATCCCGATTTTATCAGGCCTGCGGCACTCGACGTTGCCATGCAGAAGTCAGACAGGGCAATAGGCGTCTGCGGAAGCGGTATCGGTGTCTCAATTGTTGCCAATAAGGTGCATGGCGTAAGAGCTGCCCTGGCATTAAATGAAGAGATGGCCGAACTTTCTGTCAGGCACAATAACGCCAACTTTCTGGCTCTTTCGGAAAAGTTCATTGAGGAAAAAAGCCTTCTTAAGATTGTGGATGCATGGCTCAGTGCTGAATTTGAAGGCGGCAGGCACCTCAGGCGGGTTAACAAAATTGAACAGCCCGGGGAGGCTGATCCGTCCGGAAGGGAGTAAATTTCTGTAAGGAAAAGATCTTTGTGGAAATGAATTCCGGAAAAGAATAATATATTTTATAAACAAATTTGAAGTAAACTATGATAAACAATTTGCAAAACGACAGCGAGCTTTTTGAGATTGCAAATCTCGAACTCGCACGTCAGCAGAACAATCTTGAACTGATCGCTTCTGAAAACTTTGTCAGCATGGCCGTTCTTGAAGCAGCCGGCTCCGTTTTAACGAACAAGTACGCCGAAGGATATCCCGGAAAGAGATACTACGGCGGCTGCGAATACGTAGATATGGCTGAAAACATTGCCCGCGAACGCCTTAAAAAACTCTTCGGCGCAGAATACGCAAACGTTCAGCCTCACAGCGGCTCACAGGCAAATATGGCCGTCTATATGACGCTCCTGCATCCGGGGGATACAATTTTGGGGCTTAACCTTGCTCACGGGGGCCACCTTACACACGGATCCCCGGTGAACTTTTCCGGACAGATCTACAGGGCTGTTTCCTACAGCCTGAATGAGAAAACCAAGATGATCGATTACGACCAGGTACAAGATCTGGCAAAAAAGGAAAAACCGAAGCTTATCATCATGGGCGCCAGCGCTTATTCAAGAGACTGGGACTATGCAAAGTTCAGGGAAATTGCAGACTCCGTGGGAGCGCTTTTAATGATGGATATGGCGCATCCGGCAGGACTTATTGCAAAAGGGCTGCTTAATAATCCTCTTCCTTACTGCGACGTTGTTACTTCAACAACACACAAAACCTTAAGAGGCCCCAGAGGCGGCATCATACTGGTTGGCAAGGACAGGGAAAACCCGCTTGGAATTAAAACCCTTAAGGGCGACCGCCTTAAACTGATGTCCGAAATATTCGATAGTATGGTAATGCCCGGTATTCAGGGCGGGCCGCTTATGCACATCATAATGGCTAAGGCTGTTGCCTTCGGCGAAGCACTTCAGGATTCATTTACAGACTATGCAAAGCAGATCATTTCGAATTCAAAAGCCCTTGCCGCAAAGCTACTTGAAATGGGCTACGATATCGTCTCCGGCGGCACGGATAATCACCTGATGCTTGTTGATCTTACAAATAAGAACATTACGGGCAAACAGGCCGAAAACGCACTTGGCATGGCCGGCATTACGGTTAACAAGAATATGGTTCCTTTCGACAAACGCAGTCCCTTTGTAACAAGCGGCATCAGGATCGGTACACCTGCTGTTACCACCAGGGGAATGAAAGAAGCTGAAATGGAAACAATTGCCAGTCTTATCGACAAGGCGATAAATAATTTCGAGAATGAAGAAACTCTTTCTTCAATCAAGGCTGAAGTTAAAAATCTCTGCTCGGGCTTCCCGCTTTATCCTGAACTGGGCACACTGGCATTTAAGTCCTGATAATAAAGTTAATTGTCTAATTAAAAGGGCAGAAATACTTAGTTTATTTCTGCCCTTTAATAAAATAATACACGCGTGTGAGTTTGGAAAATACAGATTTGTTTGATACCGATAAATCTCAGCCCGGCGAAATGTCCTTCCTCGATCACCTGGAAGAACTTAGGTGGAGAATTATATATTCTATGATCGGGGTTATTGTTGGCACCATTGTATGCTGGGTCTTTAGCGATTTTCTTATAACCAATATCCTTCTTGCCCCGGCTACAAGAGCCGGAATAAAGCTTCAGAACCTGAGGCCTTTCGGGCAGATAATGCTGTACATGGAAATTTCCATTATAGGCGGGATCGTTCTCAGCCTTCCTAATCTTGTCTATCAGCTCTGGAAATTCATCGAGCCTGCCTTAAGGACGAGTGAGAAAAAGTACATAAGCGCAATTGTACTTTTTACAACCTTTTGCTTTCTTTCCGGAATTGCTTTTGCATACTTTGTGATGCTCCCATTGACCTTCGGCTTTGCGGCAAACTTCGGCTCAAAGGCAATTGAGAACAATTTTGCGGTCGATGAGTACCTGTCCATTATTATCAGCATAATGCTTGGTGCGGGGGTGGTCTTTGAACTGCCGATGCTATCTTTCTTCCTTTCGAAACTTGGCATTCTGAAGCCCCAGATTATGAGGCGCTACAGAAGGCACGCTATTGTGGTTATCATGGTCCTTGCAGCTTTTCTCACGCCGGGAACCGATCCGGTTTCTCAGCTTGTTTTAGCTGTACCGTTGGTTTTATTGTACGAAATAAGTATATTCGTATCTAAAATGTCACAAAGGAAATCTTGATTAAGTCACAATTATCCGATATTAGTAGTCCAATTAAGGCGGAACTGGAGTGTTTTAGCGGTCTTTATAAAAAGTCGCTGAAGTCCAGCGTGGGACTGGTCGATCTGGTCACAAAGTTCATCTTAAAGCAGAAGGGAAAAAAAATACGCCCGCTTCTGGTGCTCTTGTCTGCCAAGGTTGCAGGCGGCGTGAATGAAAGGACATACCGCGGCGCAATATTAGTCGAACTTTTGCATACAGCTACGCTCGTGCATGATGATGTGGTGGATAATGCTGACAAAAGAAGGGGATTGCCTTCAATAAATGCCATATGGAAAAATAAGGTGGCTGTCCTCATGGGTGACTACCTGCTCTCGCGCGGACTGATGATTGCCGTGGACGGGCATGATTTTGATTTCCTTGGCATAGTTACCGATGCCGTAAAACGCATGTCTGAGGGTGAACTGCTGCAGATAAGCAAGACCAGAAAACTCGACATTGATGAGGCAACATACTTCAGGATAATTTCAGATAAAACCGCCTCTCTGCTTGCTACCTGCTGCGAAATCGGTACTGTCAGCGCAACAGATGACGCTGAGCTCCATGCTTCAATGCGGAAGTTCGGTGAAAACATAGGCATCGCCTTCCAGATAAGGGATGATATACTGGACTATGTCGGCACTTCAAGCATAATAGGAAAGCCTCTTGGCGGTGATATTAAGGAAAAGAAGATCACGCTTCCGCTCATTTATTCTCTTAAACAGGCCAGTGAAAGCGAACGCTCCTCAATCCTTAAGATGATCAAAAAAGGCAGCAAAAACGATGACGTGAAAAAGGTTGTAGAATTTGTAAAGAAGTATAAGGGAATTGACTATGCAGTTGAAACTGCACACAGGTACTCTGAAATGGCAAAGCAGCAGCTTAACCGGTTCCCGGACTCAGAAGGCAAACTTGCCCTTTTGGCGCTCGTTGACTTCATTATTGACAGAAAAAACTAATTAAATTAATTTTTCCAAAATTAAGTTTCCTGTTGAAATTATACCTTAATTATTTTAGTTTCCGTTGTAATTGTAAAAATAGCCTTAAAGTCAGTGTAAAATGATTTTTTTGAGCATCGGTAAAAGAATAAAAGACTTCTCCAGGGTAAGAATATATTCCTTCATCCATAAGCTTTCCACGGATGAAAACGGCAACGTCACGGGCGGCGACGGGGGCTATGAAATTAAAAGGCTCTATTACCCGAACGGCAACCTGAAGCTTGAGACGAACAACAGAAATGGAAGACTGGAAGGCATTGCTAACTATTACTATGAGTCGGGAAGGCTCAAGGCACGCGAATTCTATAGAGAAAACCAGATCCACGGCCTGTCAATCTGGTATTATGAAACCGGCGAAGTTAAAAGTGAACGATACTATAAAGACGGCACACTGACCCAAAAGAAAGACTTCGACAAATCGGGCAGGATCCTCCAGGCGTAACATTATTCTTCAGGCATCACACTTTTCTTCAGGCATCAAATCCAATTCAGCCTATATAATAATTATTTATTTTTTCTTAATCCATTCCAATCGGACCTCACTGTTTTGATTTTTAATCTGATTTTTTTATCTTAAAATAGTTCCACACTATGCGGATAATTGAGGGCAAATAATTATTTCCTGAATTTTTTCAGGCCGCGCAGTAAGGACAGTCAATTCAAATCATTATTGTTAATGAGCGTCAGGCTATAACCAATCATTGGAAAGTTCTTACATCGATAGATATTGTTATTTTCTCAATCCTATTTGCTAAGGAAGAAAATGAAAAAAACTTTGCTGGTGAAAAAAACTGTGCTCGATTATACATTAAAAGTCAGGCTTCCGGTAACTCTTTTCGTCATTTTATGCTCCATAGTCCTGACTTATTTTATATCCAGGCCAGAACGCGACGGCGTGGGCTACGGTCCTGATCAGCCGATAAAGTTTTCTCACAAGCTGCACGCGGGCACAATGGGTATAGACTGCCGGTATTGCCATACGGGAGCCGATAAATCAAGGCACGCCATGATCCCTTCTGTTTCGACATGCATGAACTGCCACAGCGTTGCACGCAAGGACAGGCCCGAAATTATCAGGCTTACAAAGTATTATGAAGAAAATAACGCGATCCCGTGGAAGAGGATCCACAGGGTTCCCGACTTCGTTTACTTTAACCACAGCGTCCACGTAAACCGGGGCCTTAAATGCCAGACCTGTCACGGCGAGGTGCAGAATATGGAAGTTGTTGCGCAGATGAACTCTTTCGTCATGTCCGCATGCCTTAACTGCCATAGAAATGCTCCAAAGATGCTTCCATATATTAAAAATGTTAAATACGGACCTCAAAACTGTTTTGCCTGTCACCGCTGAAAAAGAAGAAGGGTAAAGTTATGCCGGAAAAAATAAACAAACTCCCTAGAAGAAAGTTTTTTGGAAACCTGGCTAAGTCAGCTGCAGGGCTCCTTTTAGCCTCGGCTTTCCCGATAAAGTTTCTTTCAGGGGATAAAAAAACGGCCCCGTCCGGAAAGAAGATCCAAATTATCGCACATCCATTAGCAGTAAAAAGGAAAGGTTTAAGAGGATGAATAACTCACATAATGAAACTTCCGGTAAAGATCCTAACTACTGGAGAAGCCTTAGAGAACTCAGTAAAGACCCCGAAGCATTTGAGGAAAACGCAAGTGAATTTATGAAGGGCGTTACCGATGATTTTGACATTTCAAAACTGAGCACCGTCTCAAGAAGAAAGTTTCTGGCTTTGCTTAGTGCGTCAGTGGCCTTTGCAGCCTCTTCATGCACAAATTACCACGATAAAGGGGAGATAATACCTTATAACAGAAAGCCGGAGGAAATTACTCCGGGTATTGCAAACCTTTATGCCTCCACATGCACGGGATGCCCTAATGCGTGCGGCACAATTATAAAAACACGCGAGGGAAGGCCGATTAAAGTTGACGGCAACCCCGACCATCCGGTAAACCGCGGGAAGATCTGTGCAATCGGGCAGGCAAGTGTAATAAACCTCTACGACCCGAACCGATTAAAAACTCCCGTCCAGGTCTCAGATGGCGGTCCTTCGGCCATCTCCTGGCCCACTGTTGACGACGGGATGATTTCAGAACTTGAAAAAGCAGCATCATCAGGAAAACAGATTGCAATTATAGCACGCAGGATCTCCTCACCTTCGGAGAAGATGGTGCTGGATAACTTTATTGCCAAATATCCCACTGCAAGAGTCTATTCATATGAGCTCTTTAATGACGGCATGCGTAACGCCGCATGGAGCCGCTCCTATGGAACGGGGACCTTCCCCTTAATAGCCTGGGATCAGGCCCGAGTGGTGGTTTCTCTGGAAGGGGACTTCCTGGCCTGCGAAGGGCACACAATGGAAAATATCCAGTTGTTTACAAAAGGGCGAGACGGCTTCCTGAATAAAGAATTTAACAGGCTCTATATGCTGGAAAGCACCATGAGCGCAACCGGCATGGCTGCAGACTACCGCATGAGACTAAGGGCAGACCGGCAGCTTGAATTTGTACTTTGCCTCATAAATGAAATAGGGAGTAAGACAGGAAGCCCCATAAAGGCGCCCGCAGCCACTTCACTGAAAGACTTTGTTAGAAATGAAAAGCTGTCTGAAAAGGCTGTAGCCCATTTGGTCTCGGACCTTATCAGTAACCGTGGAGCCGCAATTGTCTATGCCGGAAGCCGCCTTCCTGAAGAGGTTCACGTGGCTGTTAACGCTCTTAATGAAATGCTCGGCAATACGAAACTCTACCGCACCGACCAGGCGGAAGTTGTACAGGTGCCGTTTGCATTAAAACCTGACTGGGAAAACCTCATAAGTTCTATGAATAACGGCAGCGTTCAGATTGTAATACATTACGACACCAACCCGGTTTTCGACCTTCCCCAGGATTTCGGCTATGAAACGGCGCTTAAGAAAGTGCCATTCTCAATTGCTATGCTTGAGCAGGAAAATGAAACCTCGGCTCTCTGCAAATACGCGCTTCCAATAAACCACAACCTTGAGTCATGGGGAGACTATAATACAAGAAGCGGTGTCTATAGCCTTCAGCAGCCTGTACTCTATCCTTTGTATTCAACGCGGCAGAAGGAAGCAGTCCTCCTTTCGTGGGCCTCCGGGGACAGGAACTTCTATAAGGACACGGTCTATCACGATTTTATCATGAATAACTGGGAAAAAGGGGTCTATGCAAACGCAAACTCCCCGCTGGATTTCAGAACTTTCTGGCTTACGGCTCTGGAGAACGGGGTGGTTATAAATCCGCAGCCTGCCTTACAGATGGGAACGTTCCAGGCTCAGAGCCTCGCAAACCTGAAACCCGCGCCTAAAGGAGGCAATTATACGCTCGTCCTGAAGGAAAATTACTCCATCGGCCCCGACGGGCGCTATGCCAATAACGGATTCCTGCAGGAATTGCCGCACCCTGTTTCGAAAGTTGTATGGGATAACTATGCAGCCATATCTCCCGGCCTGGCAAAGGAACTCGGCGTGGGCTATTATGACAAAATAGAAGTAAGCCTCGGCAACAGGAAACAGGAATTCCCCGTATTCATTCAGCCGGGTACGGCAGACGGAACCGTTGTAGTCGAACTGGGCTACGGAAGGTGGAAAGCCGGTGAAGTGGGCTCCGGCGTGGGAACAAACGCCAACATGCTCATGAGCAAAAATGCCGCAATAACTCCTTTTATTTATAACGGCGTAAGCGTAAAAAAGGCTTCCGGAACCTACAAGCTCGTTACAACACAGGAGCAGCATACGGTAGAGGATTCCCGGTCAACAGACGCCCATAAAAAGCGCGGTATTATAAGGGAAGGAACCGTTGAGGAATACCAGAAGAACCCGGCCTTCATGGAGAAAGAAGAACGCGAACGCATAAGCATGAATAAGAACCCCGAATACACAGGCGTTAAATGGGCTATGGGAATAGACCTTAATAAATGCGTGGGCTGCAACGCATGCGTTACAGCATGCGACATTGAAAATAACGTGCCCGTAGTCGGTAAAGAACAGGTCAATAACGGACGCATTATGCACTGGTTCAGGGTGGACCGCTATTACTCGGGCACGCCGGATGAACCGGTTGCCTATCAGCAGCCGATGCTCTGCCAGCACTGCGACACGGCACCGTGTGAAAACGTTTGCCCCGTTGCTGCAACAAGCCACAGCCCCGACGGCTTAAATCAGATGGCATATAACAGGTGCGTCGGTACACGCTACTGCTCAAACAACTGTCCGTATAAGGTAAGAAGATTTAACTTCTTTAACTTCAGGGACCACTTTGCCGACGGGTACTACCTGCAGGAGCCGGTTGAAATGGTTTATAACCCCGAGGTTACTGTACGCTCGCGCGGCGTAATGGAAAAATGCACCTTCTGCATTCAGCGCATTATGCAGGCAAGGCAGAATGCTATAGAAGAAAACCGGGACCTTAAAGGCTCAGACGTCACGACGGCCTGCCAGCAGGCATGCCCTTCAAACGCAATTGTATTTGGTGATGCCAACGATCCTGATTCCGTAATCTCAAAGTTCAGGCAGCACGACCTGGGCTACCACGTCCTGGTGGAGTTAAATACGCGTCCTAATGTTACTTATCTGGCCAAATTAAGAAATATTCATCCGGAGGTCTAAGAAGTGAGTGTCGATTATTCAAAAGAATTTTCAGTCATAGAAGGCAGGCCTACGATTGCCGAAATTAACGATCTGATCGCAAGCCCTACAGAAACCAGGCCTGACAGGGGTTACTACATTGCGCTTTCAATAACCTTAACCATGCTTATGATAGGCGTCGTCTGCCTGGGACTAACCTTCTACTACGGCATAGGAATGTGGGGCAACAACCAGCCCGTGGGCTGGGGATTCGGTATCGTTAACTTTGTCTTCTGGGTCGGTATAGGCCACGCAGGAACACTTATCTCGGCAATACTTTTTCTCTTAAGACAGAAGTGGAGAACCGGTATTGCAAGGTTCTCTGAAGGCATGACAATATTTGCCGTTATGACGGCGGGACTTTTCCCGCTTATTCATGTCGGCCGCCCGTGGCTGGCAGCATACTTGTTCCCGTACCCTAATGAACACGGCATATGGGTGAACTTTATTTCGCCATTGATCTGGGACGTGTTTGCCGTCTCAACTTACCTTACCGTTTCATTTATTTTCTGGTACGTTGGGCTTATTCCCGACCTGGCAAGCCTGCGCGACAGGACAACGGGGAAGATTAAGAAGGTTATTTATTCGGTTTTCTCTTTAGGCTGGAGGCACTCAAACAGGCACTGGCACCATTATGAAATGGTTTACCTCGTTCTTGCAGGTTTTGCAACGCCATTGGTCTTGTCGGTGCATACTATTGTAAGCTTCGACTTTGCCGTTTCAGTTATGCCCGGCTGGCACTCGACGATTTTTCCTCCTTACTTTGTTGCCGGAGCGGTTTTCTCAGGCTTTGCCATGGTGCAGAATGTGCTCATTTTCGTAAGAAAAATATTCCACTATGAGCACATAATAACCATAGATACTCTGGAGAAAATGAATAAAATCATGCTCCTTACCGGATCCATGGTGGGATATTCCTACGCAATGGAATTCTTCATAGCCTGGTACAGCGGAAACCCTATTGAACAGTTTGTTTTCATTAACCGTGCATTCGGGCCCTACGCGTGGGCATACTGGATCATGGTTACATGCAACGTAATTTCGCCGCAGCTCTTCTGGGTTAAAAAAATAAGAAGGACAGTTCCTGTAATGCTGGTAATAGGAATATTTGTAAACGTCGGCATGTGGTTCGAAAGGTTTGTAATTGTTGTTACGTCGCTTTCAAGGGACTTCCTCCCCTCGAGCTGGCATTACTTTACTCCTACATACGTCGACCTGGGCATTTTACTCGGAAGCTTCGGGTTTTTCTTTACATGGATTCTGCTATTTATAAAGACGCTGCCTGTTGTCTCAATAGCTGAGGTCAAAGGGGTCATCGAAGGCTCTCAGGTTGAGCACCATACTGCAGAAGATTCAACTGCATTCAAACCCCGGCAGCAGGAGGGTAAATAAATGGATAAAAACCTGTTATTTGCAGTAACCGCACTTTTTGACACGCCGGGGGAAATTCTCCACGCAGCCGGTGAAGTCAGAAAGGCGGGCTACACGAAATACGACGTCAATACCCCTTACCCGGTGCACGGCATGGATAAAGCCATGAAGCTGAAGCCCTCAACCTTAAGCTACGTGGCGCTGGTTCTGGGCCTTACGGGCACTTTCTCTGCACTGTTTTTCATGTGGTGGGTTTCTGCAATTAACTATCCCCTGGTAATCGGGGGAAAACCTTATTTCTCACTGCCGGCATTCATACCGATTACTTTCGAGGTAACGGTCCTCCTTGCCTCAATCGGGACTGTTGTGGCAATGCTTTTCATTTATTTCAAGCTGCCGAACAACAGCTACCCTCTGCATGACACCGAATACATGAGAAGTGTCTCATCCGACAAGTTCGGAATAGTGATTTTGTCAAAGGACCCTTTGTTTGATGAGGATAAAATTGTTTCACTCTTTAAGGAGCTGAAATCGGGAAACATAACTTCAGTTTACTACGACGCTGAGGAGATTAGTCTTACACACAGGGTGTTTGAACCCAAATTCCTCTCGTTTCTGGCTGTCGTTTTCATATTTACTTCACTTATGACATATGCAAGCCTTAATTACATTCTCTACTGGCAGCCTTTTAACTGGATGTGGTTCCAGAACAAGGTAATACCCCAGTCAAAGAGCACATACTTTTCCGACGGCTTCGGTATGAGGATGCCTGTTGAAGGGACCGTGGCAAGGGGCTTTGTTCCTTATCCATATAAGGGTAACCAGGCGGCAGCCTCAAAATACCTCATTAATCCTCTTGTGCCTTCAAAGGAGGTACTGGCAAAAGGGCAGGATAAGTTCAACACCTTCTGCAGCCCGTGCCATGGATATTTCGGAAAAGGTGACAGCCGCCTGAGGGGGCAGTTCCCGGCACCGCCAAGCCTGCAGTCTGAAAAGGTAAGGAACTATAAAGACGGCGACATATACCACATAATTACCGAAGGACAGAATATAATGCCCTCATACGCCAAACAGATTTCACGCGAGGAAAGATGGGCAGTTATTCACTATTTGCGCGCACTTCAAAGATCTCAAAACGCCAAGGAGTCTGATGTAAAATGAGCCTTAACGAAGAAAACTTTAACTATAGAATTAAAGAATTTCCCAGAAGCCTGAGCTTGCTGGGCTGGGGCCTGCTTGCACTGGGAGTCGTACTGATACTGCTTTCCTTTTTTATCGACAGGACAAGGAGCTCTTTTAATATACTTGTCTCATTCATGTTTTTAATGAGCATCGGCCTGGGGAGCCTGTTCCTGGTTGCCCTTGAATACGTTGCCGGAGCAGTCTGGAGTACGCCAATTAGAAGGGTAAGCGAGTTTTTGTCCACCATACTCTTTATTATCCCGGTGCTTGCAATACCGCTTTACTTCAGCATGCACGACGTCTTCCACTGGAGCCATACGGAAGTTGTCAGGCAGGACCCGGCTTTAAGCAGTAAGTCTCCTTATCTTAACGTGCCGTTTTTTGTCATAAGGACACTCGTCTGCTTTGCCATCTGGCTTTTATTTTACCTTCTTATTGTAAGGAACTCCGAAAAGCAGGATAAGTTAAAAGACCAGCTTATTACGACAAGGAACATCAGGTCCTCAGCCGTCTTTATGCCCGTTTTTGCAATAACCATAACAATTGCCGCCGTTGACTGGATGATGAGCCTGGAGCCTCACTGGTTCAGCACAATTTTCGGCGTTTATTACTTTGCCGGAACAATCCTTGCTGCCCTGGCATCGGCTACTATAGCTGTTGTCCTTTTCATAAAGCGGGGTTATTTCACGCACCTTACAGAAGACCATCTCTACAGCCTCGGGGCTCTTTTGTTTGCTTTCATTAATTTTTGGGCCTATATAGCCTTTAGCCAGTACCTCCTGATCTGGTATGCAAACCTGCCCGAGGAAACAACATGGTTCCTCCTGCGCTGGCAGGGAAGCTGGCGGGTTGTTTCTATTGCCCTAATAGTAGTTCACTTCATCGTGCCGTACTTCGGGCTTTTGTCGCAGCCTTCAAAGATGAATCCCGGGCGCCTGCTTTTTATGTCCATATGGATTCTTTTTGCGCACCTGTTCGATCTCTACTGGCTTATAATGCCGACCTTCAGCCGCACGGGTGCCGTTCTGGGCTGGATGGAATTTGCTTTCCCAATAGCTGCTGTTGGAATTGTAATTATTTTCTTTACGATGAAGGCAAAAAATACAAACATCGTTCCCATAGGCGATCCGAAGCTTCAAAGAGGCCTGGATTTTAGACTTTAATTAAGGGACTAAAAAATGGAACAAAGACCGCAAATTGAAGACGAAATAAATTTTCATAACGTGCTGCGTAACCCTAAAAGATGGTTCGGCCTTATTTACCCCTACTTTTTTGTCATAATCTTAATCGGGGGCTACTACTTTGTCGATCATCTGGGAGTTGCAAACCAGAATGAGGTTTCCCCGACACTGCCCGATTCGGCTAACGTTTTTATTGACATTAAGCCTACTAAAGGGGCTGCTGCTACGCAGGGGGTAGATGTAAAGCAGATGATGCAGCCAACAGATGCAATGATAAGTAAAGGCAAAACCCTTTTCCAGGCTAACTGCATAAGCTGCCACGGGCAAAACGGCATGGGCGACGGCCCTGCCGGCGCTGCGCTGAACCCGAAGCCAAGGAATTTTCATTCAAACCAGGGGTGGAAAAACGGCCGCAGAGTAAGCGATATGTTCCAGACGCTGCAGAAGGGGATCCCAGGCTCGGGAATGCCTGCTTTTGAATACCTGCCCGCCGGCGACAGGCTGGATATAATAAGTTATGTGAGAACTTTTGCAAATGATTTCCCGAAACCCACAGAACAGGAACTTACGGACCTGGACAAAACTTTTAACCTCTCCAAAGGCACTCAGGCGGCTTCACAGATCCCGGTCTCTGAAGCCATTACAAATATCAATTCCGAGGCACTTCCGCGTATGCAGAATATTTACTCAATTTTGTCTTATATTAATAATAATACGGGGGAAGCCGGAGCTCAGATCTTTAACAGGGTAAGCGGCAACAAGCTGAGGAGCCTGATATACCTTAATTCTTCAGACGCATGGAAAACAAGCCTCGATGACTTTACGCGCACCATTACATCAAACACTGATCAGAACGGTTTCCTCCCGGCAGTCGTTAACCTTAGCGGTAAGGACTGGAATGATTTATATCAGTATTTGTTGAATTTATATTCGAAAAGGAGTGCTTAAAAGATGACAATGCTGCATGAGGTAAAAGGAGCTCTTGCTCTTATATTCTTCCTCCTGTCAATAAATGTTTATGCTTTGCAGACATCTGAAAAAGGAAAAGTCGGAATTGATGAGCAGCTGGGAAAGTATCTGCCTTTGGACGTTACCTTAAAAGATGAGAATGGGAATCCGGTTACGCTCAAAAATATGATCAAAAGGCCGGTTGTGCTTGCGTTTGTTTACTACCACTGTCCCGGCGTGTGCAGCCCGCTTCTAAGCGGTGTGGCTGAGGTTATGGATAAAGTTGACCTGGAACCGGGACGTGATTTTGACATATGGACTATCAGTTTTGATCCTTTTGATAAACCGCAGGACGCCAGAAAATGGAAAAGCGACCACCTGGGCGCCATGAGGCGGCAGCTGCCTGAAAGCTCATGGACTTTCATGACGGGCGACAGCCTGCCGGTCCACAGGCTTACCGATGCGGCCGGGTTTTACTATAAACGCGACCGGGGTAACTTCATTCATATGGGATCGCTCATAGTCCTTTCTCCCGAGGGTAAAATAACCAGGTATATTTTCGGGACGCAGTTTCTTCCCTTCGACGTCAAGATGGCTGTACTTGAAGCACAGAAAGGTGAGACTACACCAACTGTAAACAAAATACTTTCCTTCTGCTACAGCTATGACCGCCAGGGAGGAAAATATGTCTTTAATGTTACTAAAGTAATTGGGAGCTTATTGTTATTCTCTGCTGTTGTGCTCTTTACTGTTCTGGTCATTAAAAGCAGAGTAAGTAAAAGTAAAGGAGAGGAGCTGAAACATGGCTGATCATGTTATTCATGGAAACTATGTGGATTTTTATGACGAAAAAGGGCCGCATAAGGGAATTCTGGCCTGGATTCTGACAACTGACCATAAAAGAATAGGACTGATGTATCTTATAGCCCTTACTACATTCTTCTGCATAGGGGCTACAATAGGTGTTCTGATGAGGCTTGAAATGTTGACGCAGGGAAGGACAATTATGGGGCCGCAGACCTATAATTCACTTTTTACACTGCACGGCCTCATTATGATATTTCTTTTTGTCATTCCCGGCATTCCTGCCGTATTCGGCAACTTCTTTCTTCCCATCATGCTTGGAGCAAAGGACGTTGCATTCCCGAGGCTGAACCTCCTGTCGTGGTGGCTTTACATAACCGGCGGGGTCTTTGCAGTCCTTTCATTATTCCTTGCCGGGGGACCAATTGATACGGGATGGACTTTTTACGTCCCATACAGCCTGAGAACAGGAACAGATGTCTCATGGATGATACTGGCTGCATTTATACTTGGATTTTCTTCAATCCTGACGGGTCTAAACTTTATAACAACCATCCACCGCCTGAGGGCGCCGGGAATGGGCTGGTTCAGGATGCCGCTTTTTGCATGGTCTTTATACGCCACGGCCTGGATACAGCTTATTGCAACGCCCATTGTTGGTATCACGCTTGCCCTTGTTGCAATTGAAAGGCTTTTCGGCGTGGGGCTTTTTGACCCTGCTTTGGGAGGAGATCCGATACTATACCAGCACATGTTCTGGATCTATTCTCATCCGGCGGTTTATATCATGATTCTGCCTGCAATGGGCGTGGTATCGGAGATAATACCTACATTTGCGCACAGGACAATCTTCGGCTATAAGGCAGTTGCAATTTCAAGCCTTGCAATTGCATTCGTAGGCTACTTTGTCTGGGGGCACCATATGTTCTCCTCAGGCATGAGCGATACATCAAGATGGATATTCTCACTTTTTACTTTTCTGGTTGCAATACCAAGCGCCGTGAAAGTCTTTAACTGGACGGCAACACTTTATAAGGGCTCAATCGACCTTCAGGCCCCGCTCCTGTTCGTGCTGGCATTTATTTTCGTATTCTCAATCGGAGGGCTGACCGGACTTGTCCTTGGTGCCCTGGCAACCGATATACACCTTACGGATACATATTTTGTTGTTGCCCACTTCCACTTTGTGGTCTTCGGCGGCACGGGATTTATCTTCTTTGCAGCCCTTCACTACTGGTTCCCGAAGATGTTCGGAAAGCTTTACAACGACAATGTTGCAAAGGTTGCTGTCAGCCTTATTACGCTAGGCTTTCTGATGCTTTACTTTACTTTCTTTATACTTGGCTATGAGGGAATGCCCAGAAGGTATTACGACTATCTGCCGCAGTACCACGGCCTTCACGTCTTTGCAACTGTAGGCTCATGGGTTATGATCTCGGGCTTCATAGTAATGTTCATTAATCTTTTCAAGGCTTTTAAGAGCGGAAAGAGAGCCGGTATGAACCCCTGGGGAGGTATGACACTGGAATGGACAGTCCCATCGCCCCCGCCCCTGGAAAACTTTGAAGAAATCCCGGTCATTACTCACGGACCGTATGACTATCATGCACAGGAAGAGGCAAAAGAAAAACAGGAAGAATTTAACCATTCAGCGGAGGATGAAAAGTGAGTAAAGTCCAAAATGCGGAAGTTGCAAATCCCGCCCTCCCAGGCGGGCACCCGGATACTGAGCACCTCCTTGAAGCCCATGGACATAAGGACAAAATGGGTGCCAAGATCGGGATGTGGCTTTTTCTTCTGACAGAACTCCTGCTCTTTGGCGGTATGTTCCTTATATACGGCGCCTACCGTTATATGAATAATGAGGACTTCCACGCCGCGGGGCAGGGGATGAATACAATCATAGGCGCCTTTAATACGGTCATTCTTCTGACGAGCAGCCTTACGGTTGCCATGTCTATTACTGCACTGCAGAAGGGAAATAAAAGGCTTTCAATTACGCTCCTGGGTTTTACTATTTTCTTTGCCGTCTGGTTTCTTATAAATAAATATTTTGAATGGTCGCATGAGATCCGGAACGGTATTTACCCTAAATCCCCCGAGCTTTTGAACCGCTCACAGGGGGAGATACTCTTCTTCGGGCTTTATTACGTCATGACCGGAATTCACGGCATTCACGTTATTATTGGCATTGTGATACTCAGCTTTATGGTTTCTTTTATTGCAAGGGACAAGGTGACACCGGCGGATTATTCAAAGCTTGAGAATTCCGGACTTTACTGGCACCTGGTTGATATAATTTGGATATTCTTATTCCCGCTTTTCTATTTATTACGATAAGGAAATAATATGGCTAACAACAGTTCACACAACGATTCGCATCCTCATATAGTTAATTACAGTACTTATGTAATGGTGTGGCTGGCGCTGCTGGCCCTTACGGCTGCAACGGTTGCCGTTGCAGGTATAAATTTCGGGGGCATAACGCTTCTTATTGCACTACTGATTGCAGCTGCAAAGGCATCTCTTGTATTGAACATTTTTATGCATATAAAATTCGACGACGTTGTCTTTAAGGTGTTTATTACAATTGCTGTAATGACGCTCTTTGCAGTTTTCGTTTTTACATTTGCAGACATTCTATTCAGGTAAACTCAATTTAGGTAAGGGGAAGTTAAAATGTCAGGAGCTTCTAATTACGCACAGACGGTTGATAATACGTTTATCTACATTGTAACTATTTCAGTAATAATACTACTGGGTGTTACTTTCGCAATGATATATTTTGTCATAAGGTACAGCCGCAAGAGAAATCCCAAGCCTTCAAACATTGAGGGAAATCTTGCGCTTGAAGTAATATGGATTACTGTGCCTACACTGCTTGCACTTTCCATGTTCTATTACGGCTTTACGGCATTTTCCGAACTGAGGAAAGTGCCCAAAGGCGCAATGACAGTCAAGGTAACAGGACAGATGTGGAAGTGGAGCTTTGAGTATGCAAACGGGAAAAAGTACGACACGCTTTATGTGCCTGTCCATACGCCCGTTAAGCTGGAGCTTTCATCGCTTGATGTTGTCCACAGTTTCTATATCCCTTCCTTCAGGATCAAGGAGGATGCTGTCCCGGGTAAAAAGGATTATCTGGTTTTTACCGCCAACAATACGGGCGTCTATCAGGTGGAGTGTGCCGAATACTGCGGAATGAATCATGCTTATATGCTCAATAAGGTGATCGTAATACCGCAGGAGGATTTTGCCGGCTGGCTTAACGAGAACAGCAATGAACCATCCGCGGCTTCTAATGCCCACGGCGGAGTGCCCGGGGCTGTCCCGGAAAATGTGCCGCAAAAGGACGGTACACAGAATGAAACAGGCAGCTCTCAGCA